>JARGOI010000049.1:7236-11497 GCA_029212275.1 Thalassolituus sp. | reverse complement strand
CACGCGCGGGATCTTCGGCAATTAAGCCTTTAAGTGCATCTAACTGACGTTCGTAACTGGCAGAAGCACCAGGCAGTAAAAACTCATCCATACCTGCTAACGTAACTCTGTCGTCATCCAAGCCACCTTCTCCATCCTCAAGTTCGTCCAGTAACATGTCATCGTCCGTGCGACCTTTATTGGCAATGCTTTTAAAGGTTGGTCGAATAACCCCAAATATAAGGATTAAAATAAATAATCCCGCTAACACTTGTTTTATTAATTCCCAAAACCAAGGCTGTGTCCAAAATTCAGGCTCGCCCATTTCAATGACTTCGGTTCCAACAAACGCCGAATTGATGACATTAACGCTGTCGCCTCGCGCTGCATTAAAACCAACCGCATTTTTAACCAGCACTTCAAGACGTTGAATGTCCGCTTCCGACCAAGGAGTCGTGACACTTTCACCTTCTGTATTCAGTGATACTTGATCATTAACCACCACAGCCACACTCAAACGACGTATATCACCCACTTGATGCTGTTTATAACTTAGAGTGCGATCTACTTCGTAATTTCGGGTGGCTTCGGAGCGACTGCGACCTGCATTTGCACCACCAGCGGCACCACCAGCGGCTTGCTCGGGCGCTGTCGCCGCTAAAGGTGGTTGGTTTGACAATGCTCCAGGAATGCCTCCCTCAGCTGCACCACCATTTTGCTCATTCACGACTTGCTCACTGCGCAGCGCAATTAAATCGGGATTAAACAACTCTTCTGTTTCTTCACGCACAGTGAAATCAATATCGGCAGACACTTCCGCTTTAAAATTATCAGTACCTAACACAGGTAAAAGAATGTTTCCGACTGCTTCGGCAATCGAAGATTCTACTTTTTCTTTATAAGCCAGCTGCTTGGTGGCTAATATTTCTTCGTCGTTATTTTCTACTTTCGATAATAAGTTACCGTTTTGATCGACAATGGATACGTCCTCACGTGCTAGATTACTGATGCTGGACGCAACTAAATTCATAATGGCTTCGACTTGATCTTTAGAAAGCTCACGGCCTGGATAAAGTTCGAGAAATACCGATGCACGAGGTTGACGCTGATCACGGACAAAAACAGATTCTTTCGGTAAGGCTAAATGCACTCGCGCATTGCGCACCGATTTCACACTGGCGATGGTGCGTGCCAGTTCACCTTCCACACCACGACGGTAGCGTGCATTTTCAATAAACTGGCTAGTCCCTAGCGTGCTGTCTTGTTCGAGGACTTCTAAACCGACGGTTTTATCGTCAATCAAGCTGGCAGCGGCTAATTTCAAGCGCGCCTGATGGACGTCACCCACAGGTACCATCAATACTTGAGTGGTGGGGTCAATCTGAAAATCGATACCTTCTCGTTGCAAAATTTCGACAATTTCTTGCGCATTGTGATCTTGCATACGATAAATTAACGGTTTGTAGGTAGGTTCTTGCGACCACACCATCACTGCAATAACCAAAGCTATGGCTAAAGCAACGCCCCCCATCGTCAGCATTTGACGCGTTACCGGTAAGCGATTAAGACCAGTAATCAGCGGATGCGATGGCGCGTTGTCATTTGAGTTATTGTTGGCGTTGTTAGCGGTTCCGCTCGATCCTTCAGGAGACACGCCAGCCATCGCTTGTGCAGGTACATTTTCCATACATCAGCTCGTTATACAGGCATGTTCATGACGTCTTTATAAGCTTCGACCAGTTTATTACGAACCTGAGTCATTGCCTGAAAAGAAACACTGGATTTTTGTAACGCAATCATGACTTCTGGTAAGTCGACGCTGGCATCACCTTGCTCAAACCGTGTGGCCAAGTTCCCCGCCACTTTTTGGTTATCGTTTACCTTATCGATGGCATTTTTAAACATGCTTTGAAAGTCAGGAATGCTGTTGTCAGACTTCATTTCACTGCTGGAAATTTCTGATAAACGCTTAGCTTCGTTGGAAATACGCGTCATGGCATCGGGTGCAGATTTATCAATACCGCCTTGTGCTTGCAACGCCATTTCATTTTGTGAACGAAGCTGACTTCTCACTTCGCGCATTTGCGAAAGTACAGAACTGACATCAACACGATCAACCATGGTCATCCTCCTACGGAATAGAAAATTGAATTCTGTTGTTTGTTTTTTGACGCTTTTATACAGAATTCAGTCGCTTTCTATTGACGTTGCAAACCCCTTGCCAGTTTGTCTTAAAGTACTATTTTTTAATATGCAAATAACGTTTAAGAAAAAGACGCCAACATGGATTCGACGTCAACGCCTTCATCTCGTAATTTCGCCATTTTATAGCGCAGAGTTCTGGGGCTGATGCCTAGGCGATCTGCGGCGTCTTTACGGCTAGGTTCTTCGCGTAATGCTTTGACGATTAATTCCACTTCGCGTACGCGTAAGTCGGTGCCTAATTGACCTTCGTCAATGGTAATGTCTTCGACAACTTTTACCGGGTTTGATATCGGTGCATAAGCATTGGTTGAGTATGAAGACGCTAACTGCGCCTGTGGAATGGCAGCCTCTGCCATCTGTCGATTTTTCGGCACCGGGGTTAATAACAAATCATTGGCGCTCAGCTGTGGACCCGTTTGTATGATCAGTGCTCGTTGAACTGTATTGTCTAACTCGCGAACATTGCCGGGCCAGCTGTGTGTGATTAATTTATGAATTGCGTCAGTCGATAAACTCGGCACGGGACGTTTCATTTTTGCGGCATGATGAGTGAGTAAACGTTGCGTTAATGGCAGAATATCGTCTTGGCGTTCACGCAAGGGTAACCACTGCAAAGGAAACACGGTTAAACGATAATACAAATCTTCGCGAAATTTACCTTCGGCGACATAATCAGCTAACTCGCGGTTAGTGGTGGCAATTATTCTGACGTCTAATTCTATCGGTTTTTTTCCGCCCAAACGTTCAACTTGACGTTCTTGAATTACGCGCAGTAATTTCGCCTGCAGACCCATGTCCATTTCGGTAATTTCATCCAACAAAATCGTGCCGCCATCGGCCTGCTCAAATTTACCGGGCATCGCATTATAGGCGCCCGTAAATGCGCCTTTTTCATAACCAAACAACATGGCTTCAAGCATATTTTCGGGAATAGCCGCACAATTTATGGCGATAAACGGACCGGATTTTCGGGGTGAATTTTGATGGACAAAGCGCGCTAAAACTTCTTTGCCCGTGCCACTTTCACCACTAATTAAAACGGTGGAATCGGTTTGTGCAACGCGCTCGGCCATTTGAAATAATTGCTGCGACGCTGCCGCTTCACACACCGGCTGATTAATATCCGTGGTGCCAGCCACAGAAGGAATATAAGGTTTTAATAGCGCATCTAATTCGGCCAATTGAAATGGTTTCATTAAATAATCGTTGGCACCGCGTTGCATGGCCTGCACCGCTTGGCCAACATCGCCATAGGCAGTCATTAATAGTACCGGTAACCAAGGGTGGGTTTGACGCACATGATCGAGCAATTGTAGACCGTCCATCCCAGGCATGTTGATGTCGGATAACACCACATCTACCGTTTGATGATTCAGTATCGCTTGAGCTTCGATACCATTGGGTGCTTCAAGCACTTCGTGACCTTTTAGCATTAAGGTATCCACGATTGCTTCGCGCAATTGCGCATCATCTTCTACCACTAATAAACGCATATCTACTCCTTCAAACCCGGTAAAATTTTACTTATCTAAATTTGTTAATTTCTGGGTTTGTTAATTTCTTGCTAAGGGCAATAACAGATTGGCCGACACTCCAGCAATCTCGTTATCCGTTAAAGAAAATTCGCCGTGATGCGCGCGCACCACCGCTTGCACAACCGCCAGTCCCAACCCAGTGCCATTGCTCTTGGTAGTGAAAAATGGCTCTAACATATGAGTTTTTTGTTCGGCAGTAAGGCCTGGTCCATTGTCGATGACACGAATACGTAATAGACCATTCGCCGTAACATCGGCACACACCGCAAGTACGATGGGCGCTTGGCACGATTCCAAGGCGTTATTTATTAAATTCATCAAGGCACTGATCAACGCATCCCGATTACACATTAAACGGGCCTCTGGGGCATCAATGCGTACATCGCACTGGGCGTGATATTGAGCCAGAGGCACCTCCATCGCGGCCTGCAAACCGACAAATAAATCTTCAACAGACACATCGTCATGCAAAGGTGCTTCACCACGCGCAAAAATTAGCATGTCACGCACTTGGCTTTCTAAATGATGGAGACGCTCTTGTA
>JARGOI010000049.1:0-7136 GCA_029212275.1 Thalassolituus sp. | reverse complement strand
CCATTGAAGGTTGTGCGTCAACGACCTGACTTATGGCGACGTTAACCATAGCTACCCCTTGTTAAACGACAGAAACTCGGCGTCGTAACGCCGTTTATAGGGATTGAGCAATTAGCGTGCCCGCAAACACATTTTGCGGCAAAAGTGTTGTAATCAGCCTGAAACTTTGGATGAAAGTACGCCCTATTTCAGCTAAAATGCGCCGTTATTTTGAACTAACCGCTAGAAGCAACGCAGGTGAGTATTTTGGAAATCAATCCAATCGTCGAACAAATCAAAGATCTTAAGGCACGTACCGATGTCCTTAGGGGGTATCTTTGACTACGAAAACAAAGTTGAGCGACTCGAAGAAGTAGAACAAGAGCTATCCCAAGGCGATGTTTGGGATAATCCTGAACGTGCTCAAGAATTAGGTAAAGAACGCTCCAACCTCGAAGCCGTGGTGAAAACCATCGACAACTTAGACGGTGGCTTAAACGATTCACGTGACTTACTTGATATGTCCGTAGAAGAAAATGACGAAGCCGCCGTAGAAGAAATCCGTCAAGAGCTGAACCGTTTGCAAAGCGAGTTGGAAGTTTTGGAATTCCGTCGCATGTTTTCTGGCGAGCTAGACCAAAATAATTGCTACGTCGAAATTCAATCCGGCTCTGGCGGCACTGAGGCACAAGATTGGGCCAACATGATGTTGCGCATGTATCTGCGTTGGATCGAAGCTCACGGCTTTAAAGGCGAGCTGATGGAAGTCTCCGACGGTGAAGTCGCCGGCATCAAAGGTGCAACGATTTTAGTCCAAGGTGAATACGCCTATGGTTGGTTGCGTACCGAAACCGGCGTGCATCGCTTAGTGCGTAAAAGTCCGTTTGACTCGGGTAATCGTCGTCACACCTCGTTCTCGTCGGTGTTTGTTTCTCCAGAAGTGGATGACGATATTGATATAGAAATTAACCCATCCGATCTGCGCATCGATGTGTATCGCGCCTCGGGCGCCGGTGGTCAGCACGTTAACCGAACGGAATCGGCGGTACGTATTACCCACATGCCGACCAATATTGTGACTCAGTGTCAAAATGACCGCTCACAGCACAAGAACAAAGATCAGGCGATGAAGCAGCTGAAAGCCAAGTTATATGAGCACGAGCTGCAAAAACGCAACGTCGAAGCACAAGCGCTGGAAGACAGTAAGTCGGACATTGGCTGGGGCAGTCAGATTCGCTCTTATGTACTCGATGACTCCCGTATTAAAGACTTACGTACCGGTGTAGAGACTCGCAACACCCAAGCGGTATTGGACGGCGACTTAGATCAGTTTATCGAAGCCAGTCTGAAAAAGGGTTTGTAATTCATACCCAAGCCCGTGAAAACATCCAAACAACGACTTTATATTAGTACCCGACCAATAAGGGTTAAATCATGACTGACCAGAAAAAAGACGACCAAAAACAAGACGCTCAGCCACTGTCTGCGCATGAAGAGAACAAGTTAATTGCCGAGCGTCGTGCCAAGCTAGAAAAATTGCGCGAAGGCTCCGCCGCCAACGGCCATCCCAACGATTTTCGTCGCGAACATATGGCCGCCGAATTGAAAGCAAAGTTTGGTGAGAAAGATAAAGAGACCCTTGCCAACGAAGGCAACCAAGTATCGATCGCCGGTCGTGTTATGGGTCGACGTGGTCCTTTTATTGGCGTTCAGGATACCAGTGGACGCATTCAAGCCTATATCGGTAAGCAATTCCAGAAAGAAAGCGAAGCGTGGCAGTTACTCGATATTGGTGACATTATTGCCGCCAAAGGGACATTACAGCTATCCGGTAAAGGTGAGCTGTATGTGGAGATTAACGACCTGTCTGACTTCAAAATTCTGACCAAGTCGTTGCGCCCTCTGCCGGATAAATTCCATGGTTTATCGGATCAAGAATTGAAATACCGTCAGCGTTACGTCGATTTAATTATTAACGACGAAACCCGTACGACATTTTTAATGCGCTCAAAAATCATCGAAGGCATTCGCTTTTTCTTGTCGCAACGTGGCTTTATGGAAGTAGAAACACCAATGCTACAAAGCATTCCTGGTGGCGCCAGTGCCAAGCCGTTCGAAACGCATCACAATGCGTTGGGCATTGATATGTTTTTACGTATCGCCCCAGAACTGTATTTAAAGCGTTTAGTGGTGGGTGGCTTCGATAAGGTCTTCGAAATCAACCGAAACTTCCGTAACGAAGGTCTTAGCACGCGTCACAACCCAGAATTCACCATGATCGAGTTTTATCAAGCCTACGCCGATTATAACGACATGATGGACTTAACCGAAGCCATGCTGCGCTTTGTTGCCGAAACTGTTCTGGGCACCACTGACATTGTTTACGGTGAGTCAGTCTATGATTTTGCGCAACCGTTCCAACGCATGACCATGGTCGAAGCGATTGTTAAATACAACGATGATATGGATGCCGACGTATTGAGTAACGCAGAAGCCAATATTGAAACGCTGAAAGAATATGCGCAAAAAGTCGGTGTTCCCGTCTCGGCCAAACAGAAAGCCTGGGGCGCTGGTAAATATATCTGCGAAATTTTTGAAGCCACCGCTGAAGAAAAACTCGACCAGCCGACCTTCATTACCGAATACCCTTGGGAAGTGTCTCCACTGGCACGCCGAAACGACGCTAACCCATTTGTGACCGATCGCTTTGAGTTTTTTGTTGGGGGCCGTGAATTGGCGAATGGCTTCTCCGAGCTTAACGATGCCGAAGATCAAGCAGCGCGCTTCCGTAAGCAAGTGGAAGAGAAAGACGCCGGTGATGACGAAGCCATGCATTACGATGAAGATTATATCCACGCGTTGGAATATGGCATGCCACCCACCGCTGGCGAAGGCATTGGTATTGATCGTTTGGTTATGCTATTCACCAACAGCCATACCATTAAAGATGTGATTTTATTTCCGCACATGAAGCCATTGGCATAACGAATAAATAATCACATTTAATCAAATAAAAAAGGCGATGCTTACAGAGCATCGCCTTTTTTTTAATCATCAACTAGTGCAAACCTGCAAGATTCAGAGTTGCCCTAATTTAACAGCACTAACCAGCACTTTGTGCTAAATATTCCTGGCGGGTTTTTTCTGTGGCAATGTACTGTAACCATTGCGCCGAAATTTTTTCCGCGGCTGGATACTTAGCCGCTTGATTAAAGGTTGCTTGCGCAGCATTTAATTGTTTCAAATTAAATTGTGCCAAACCCTTAATGATCAGCGCCTGATAAGGCTCTTTCATATCATTCGCAGCCAACGCTTTATCACTGAATTCCAGTGCTAAATCGTACTCTTGTCGCTCGGTGTATATTTGCGACAGTTTAAAATAATCACTGCCTTTGCCCGACACATTCGCTGCCAGTGTCATTACCTCAATCGCGTTATCATATTCTTTAGCCAACATCCATGCATCGCCCAAAAGCGACAAATTACGAGCACTCTGGTCTATCTTCTTTTCGTCCATGCCTCGTTTCAAGACAGTCGCCGCTTTGTATGGAATTTCTTGTGCCAGCAACGCTTGCGCAAAATTCATCAGCTCATTTTCTTTCACTAACAAACCCTGCTCATACGCAGTTTCCAGTGTGGCTAATTCTTTTTTAGATAAACCCAGTTCGTTATAAACAGCAGCCAATTGTAACCAATAATCTGATTTAGAATATCCAGACACCAATGCTTCAAGGTTCTTCGCCATGGATTTATAATCTTTTAATTGAAATAACCCAGCGCGTTCAAGCAATAACCAGTTCTCAGGTGCTTTATTACCGTCCTCTTTACGCATGGCAATCGCATGTTGTACATCTGCTACCGAATCTTTGAAGTTACCTTTTTGATATTGCACTTGCGAACGCAACAAAAAAGCATCTGCCCCCACATTGTCTGACGTGCTCATCCAATCGTTTAAAGTACTCAAAGCGCTGTCGTATTTTTCTTGCACCATGTACAACTTGGCTAGGCTAAAACGCGTAGTCTGCTTGAGCGCATCCGGTGCTTGTTCAATACCTAGAAGCGCTTCATAGGAAGTCGCTGCATTTTCATAATCTTCTTTAGCTGAATAAACATAACCAAAGAGGCTGTAAGTCATTGCGCGTTCGTAGGAGTTACGCTTACGTTGATCAAGCCGCATTAAAGTATCAAGCGCTTCGATTGTATTCCCTTCATCTGATAGATTTCTTGCCTTCTCCAAACGCTCGTAAACAATTTGTCGTAATGTTTGCGTGCGTTGAACACGGGAAGGTTCATCTTGTTGTGCTTCTGTATCAGAGTTGTGGCTATCATTATTAGCCGATTCAACATTCTTAGTTTCTTCTGCTGCTGATAAATTAGACCAACCAACTAATAAACCTATCAGACACAAGGCAGTGATGTGTTTCTTCATTTTATCCCCTCACCGCTGCTTATTTATCCAGCTCAAAACGAATGATATTACGTACATTGGGCACATCAACCGCCGTGCCATCAACCGTTCGCGGTTTGTATTTGAATTTTTTCACTGCATCCACTGCAGCACTGTCAAACACCCCTTTAGGAGCAGCTTCAATAACAACCGCATCGGTAACTGTGCCTTGTGCTGTCACTGTGAATTGAACAACTACATAACCTTCGATACCGCGTTGTGCCGCTCTTCTTGGGTAAGTTGGAGCGACCTTCACAATCGGCATCATTTCACCATCGCCACCGGCACCGCTTAAACCTGAATCTAAAGCCAAATCCGTCGACATATCCAACGCGCCCAAGGCCATGCTAGAGGCACTAGGAGCATTAAACTCTGGAGCTACCATGTCAACCTTAGGTGGCTCTTTAGGCGCTTCAGGTGGCTTGCGAGGTTGCCTGTCTTTGGTTTGGACATCCTCTTCCGGTTTGTCCATCACAAAGTTCTGAATGCGCCCATAATCTTTCGGTGCAAGCACCGAGCCACTGGAAGAAATCAAACTTTGCATAACCCAGAACACAGCGACCGTTGCTAAAAAAGCAAACAACAGTGCGCCACCAAATCGTACCAAAACACCCATGTTTAAGGCGCCTCAGTCGCTAATGATATGTCGTAGACACCGGCGGCACGCGCCGCATCCATCACCGCAACCAATTTGCGCGTTTTCGCTTCTTCGTCAGCCTGAATCACCACTGTACCTTGTGGGTTTTCAGCGTGCATGCGTTCGATGTTGGCGCGTACTTGGCTTTCTTCTACCTGGCGTTTATTAATCCAAATTTCATTATTTGCATTAATACCAATCAGTATGTTTGCTTTCGGTTTGGCCATGGAAGTATTGGCATCCGGACGATTAACTTCAATACCCGACTCTTTGACAAACGATGCGGTGACAATGAAGAAGATCAACATAATAAACACCACGTCCAACATTGGCGTAATATCAATTTCACCTTCTTCTGCGGCATTGTGAATATTCGAAAAACTGCGTCTCATAACGAATTCTCTTGTGTGTGATTGAAGCGGTTATTGATCAAAATTTAACCGATCTTCAATACGAATTTTTTCACGTTTGATGTAGCGATCTAATAGCGATTGTGCAAATACACCGGTCAGTGCTCCGACCATACCCGCCATCGTTGGGATGGTGGCTTTGGAGATGCCTGAGGCCATCGCTTTCGGACTTCCGTTACCAAAGAAGGCCATCACATCAAACACTTCAATCATGCCCGTTACCGTGCCCAACAAACCAAACAAAGGCGCCATGCCGATCAACATTTTGATCGTGGGCATATTGGCTTGTAGTTGTTCATGTAAACCGGCCACTAAATCCTGACGAATTTGATGGGCATTCCATGAATTACGCTCGCGTCTCTGCTGCCATTCTTGCTCAGCTTTTTTAACGGCACTGGCATGAAAAAAAGTCAGGTAAGCGGTGCGTTCTAACACAAATAGCCAGAGCAAAAATATCAGCCCGAAGATGGCGAAGAGGACATCGCCTCCTCGCTCCATAAACAGGGTGACTGGCTCAAATAGTTCCAGCATCATAATCGTTACGCTGCAGGTGATGGATGTAATTCAGATTGACGCGCTAGGATACCCGTCGCACGTTCTTCCAAAATCATAATTAACGAGCGACTGCGGTTGCTGGCCAAAGTGTGTAAAAACACACATGGAATAGCAGCCACCAAACCTAATACCGTCGTTACCAATGCTTGTGAAATACCACCAGCCATCAGTTTAGGATCACCCGTACCAAACAATGACATGGTTTCGAACACGTCAATCATACCGGTCACCGTGCCTAGCAGACCTAATAACGGTGCTACCACAGAGATAATTTTAATCCAGCTGATACCACGCATTAAACGGGGTATTTCCGAGGCAATGGCTTCGCCTAAATGCAATTCTAGTGTTTCTGTACCAGCAGACTTATTGGCATTGAAAACGTTCATCACACGGCCGAGTGCATTATCTTCATTAGCTGTTTCAGATTTCATTTGCGCTTTAATGCGACCGGTTTCAATAGACAACACAATCATGCGCCAAATGGCCAATAAAATACCCACCGCACCTAAGGCAAGAATGATGTATCCAACAATGCCACCCTGATCAATACGATCACTGAGTTCCGGTGACTGACCCATAATTTTTAATAATTGGCCACGTGAAGGATCAATCCAAAACCCGGTAAGCGTATTGCCAGAGGCTGATTCTAAAGCACTGGCAGGATCGGTATAACGCGAACCAGGCTGCTTATCCAATTCCACCAAACGACCAGATTCTAAATCCCAGTTTAAATAACGACCATCGGCGATGACGTTAAAACCACCAACGCGTACAACGTCACGTTGAACAGTTTCGCCACTCGGTAACACAACATCAGCTTGATATTGAGCAATGGTGCCGCTGTAAGTCGCTTCACGTTGCATTTCAAACCACAACTGCTCTAGGTTTTCGATCGAAGGTAATTCTGAAGAAGAACCTGCAGTGCGAATCAACTCACGTAGAAACACGTTTCGGTCGGGTAACTGTGAACTAATCACAGATCCTTCGAAGACAGCTTCGGTATCACCAGCGACTTGCTGCAACACACCGAACAATTCTTTTAAACTACCGAGACGTTCATTTAAGCGCTCTTGTGACTCGGTAATCGCAATTTCGTTATTGCGAAATT
>JARGOI010000508.1 GCA_029212275.1 Thalassolituus sp. | reverse complement strand
TGTTGTAACTGATGGCGTATTCGCAACATTTACTGCGAATGTCATCGGTAAAACCTGCCAATGCACGAATACTTTCGCGCTCGCTAAGATGATTAAACCCTGCCATCAAGGGCGCATTGAAAAGCTCGGGGAAAAGGACAAAATCACTTTTGTAGTCGGACACCGCGTCGACGTAAAACTCCATTTGCTCAAACAATTCTTCAAGCGTTTTCATTGGTCGCATTTTCCACTGAACCAAACCAATGCGCACATCTGTCTTAGGAGCATTGATTAACTTCACGGATTTTTGATGAAAAATGTTCAACCACTCTAACAGCGTCGCATACTCTTGTGATGCCGTATCGCCACTGAGATACCCAACCAACACTTTTCTTACGTGGAAATCATTGGCCAACTGAAACGACAAGACAGGATCGTGAATTTCACGACTTTTAACCTTCGAAATGTAGGTTTTAGGGGTCATTTCTGAAGAAAAAGCTGCATAACCGGGCATGCGTCCACCAGCCATAATGGCGCGCAAATTTAAGTTTTCGCACAACTCTTTACGCGCATCGTACAAACGACGTGCTAAACGCAGGCCTCGAAAATCTGCATGAATAAACACCTCGATTCCATACAGAACGTCACCATCGGAATCGTGGTTAGTAAAATGATAATCCGCCACAATTTCTTCGTAACTGTGATCGTCACCAAAACGAGCGTAATCGATAATGAGTGATAAGGCGCAGCCAACCACCTTGCCATTCACACAAACACAGATTTGTCCTTCGGGAAATACAGTGAACAATCGCTGCTGTACTTCACGAGTCCACACCGCCAGTGCACCATTGTCATAAACGTCTTCACTGGCACTCTTTAGCTCGGCCATGTCTTCAAAGGTTAAATGGCGTATTTCAATATGTTGGTCTTCCATTCAATAGTCCGCTCGTATCGATGTTAATGTAAGAATTTAAGTTGTATCAGTAAATCAGGCCGCATCTGACATACGCAACCTTTATTTGGTTCACGTTGAACTTCGTTAGGCACTGCCCAGATTGCTATTGAAATGATGATGAAAATTGAACTTTGATACGTAAAAACGTTGCACCACCAATAAAAATAAAAGACGAACGTGATGTTTTTAACTATTTATTGAAGAATTCCTCAAAAATAAATGACTTATAACGAAAAAGCCTCGTACAAGGACGAGGCTTTTTAAAACGCAATATGTAAAATTACGCGGCTTTTTTAAGCTTTTTCTTCAGATCTTTCAGTTTGCCTTCTTGCTTAGAAATTTTAGCTTTACGTGCTTTGATTTCTTTTTTAATGCTAACGACTTTTTTAGATACTTTCTTAGACATGGTCAATTCCTTATATTCTTTAAAATTTGGCTCGCGCCATCAGAGATCATCAGTGTCTTGGTGTTCTTGAATAAAACTACGGATAAACCGTCTAACCTCTCGCGCCGCACTGGTGTCTAACTCATCGCACAATGTTAAAAACTCATCGCGTTCTGCGCTGTTGATACGGATCAACAACTGAGCGTCGTTCTTAACTGATTTCGATTTTTTCTTACTACCAGACACCTTTTTTACGGCAGTGGATTCAGGTTTCGTTTTATCCACAACAGAACTCTACAAGATTGAAGATATATTTATGATATACAAAATATATCACTATTCAACGATATCAGCCAAATGAAATATTAAGTTTTTATGACAGTAAGGGGACCTCTGAATAATTCAGTCATGCCCTTTCTGCGCTAAAAGCACCCTAAAATAAAATCAACACGGCCTTTGCCAGCAGTACGAGTAAGGCTACATTGGAGAGCATAAACAGCAAAAAGCGAATCTCAATTTTATTAACGATGGCCTGCACAAGACTGTGAGCAACGCGTAATAAGGTATAAGACTAAGCCGCAATCAGTGCAAGCTGGCTATCATCACCAAGCAGTACCAGCGTGATGACCAGCACATAAAACAGCGGTGGCTGTTCCATTAGGTGATTATAATTATCGGCTTTCCACCTCACACTGGCGGGCAGAGCCGCCATTTTTTCTTCATAGATCTCACCGGGAATAGGATCGATCTTCGCCGCCTTCATCGCCGGTAACCGAGTGGCGTACATCCAAAACCACATCA
>JARGOI010000048.1:7154-11507 GCA_029212275.1 Thalassolituus sp. | reverse complement strand
CGGTTATTTTTTAAACCGTTATTTGCTTCATTTTTAATCGCTGCTTGGGTTGCTTTGCGCTTCATGTCAGGTGTGAAACCACCGCCCTGAATCATAAACCCCGGAATGACGCGATGAAAAATAGTACCCACGTAAAAATCACTTTTAATATACGATAAAAAATTTGCCACAGTGATAGGTGCTTTTTCTTCGTTTAAAGCAAGTTCGATATAACCCATGTTGGTGGTGATGCCCACCTTGATAGGTTCGACCATTTTTTTAGTGACTTGCGATGTATCGGTATCGGCAATGCTTAGGGTGCTAAATGTAAACGCTAATATGCTAAAGAGGGCGGCTATTTTTTTCATTATTGATTCCTGTAGTTGATGAACTGTTATATTTTATGAACAGGTTTATAAGTGGATTTAATTAATCGTCAGTTACGCCCAGCCGCTGTTACGACGACGGCTGCGTAAATTGGGTAGTAATAGACCAAAGATCAATCCAAACACTACCAGTATGCCGCCGTAAATTAATTGTACGTGGCTGTTGTTATTGCGCAGTTGAGCAGTTTCAGCATTCAGAGTTTCTAACTGAATTTCTAGCTCTTGATTTCGTAAGCTTAATTTACGCGTATTTTCGTCCAGTAATACAGGAGGTAGAGTACCGTCTACGGCACCTTCTTGTTTGGCTTCAAGCGCAGCACGAAGTTCGTCGCGTTCGGCAGCTAATGCGACAAACTCTTCTTGTAACGCCTCCATCTCCGTTTCTTTTTTCTCTAGCAATACTTTGGCGTTAGGATTTTCATCTAAGTACTTACTCGACATATAACCTTCTAGGCCGGTACTGGTTCGCACCTGACTAAATCCGTTTCGCTCTCCAATAAGTGTCATTACTTCACCGGTTTGCAATACGGCTAAGGATTCACTCGAGGTACTGGGTTCTGCACGCAACGTAACAAATAGGGTATCGGTCAGGTAGCGTTTTTCTGCTGCTTGGGTAGTGGATACAACAGAGGTCATTAATAAGCCAGTAATCAATGTAATGATGGGGTATTTCACGAGCGTTACCTTTACTAAGTGAGTCGTTATTCGTCGAGAAAGCATTTTTAAAATCTAGATTGTTTCTAGATCAATGAAATTCCAGATCAGTTCAATTTTCGAAAAACGTTAAGGAAGTACTTTTTTAAATGGCTTTACTTGCACTTTCTTGTAAACGCCAGCATCGACGTAAGGATCTTGGTCTGCCCAAAGCTGCGCGTCCTCTAACGAGGCGAATTCGGCAATCACCAAACTGCCAACAAAACCCGCTTCACCGGGATCGTTATTATCGATGGCTGGATGTGGTCCAGCAACGAACAAGCGACCTTGATCTTTTAACAACTCTAAACGCGCTAAATGAGCAGGACGAGCAGATTTGCGCAATGCTAAGCTGTTCTCGATGTCTTCACTAATGATTGCATACCACATCATTTAACATCCTCTTCTTTAATGTAACGGGATAAATAAACACCTTGGCCAATAATAAACACAACCGTCAGTGCTAATAAACCAAACAGTTTAAAATCTACCCAAATATCGTCGCTGTAATTGTACGCTACATATAAGTTTAAAATGCCGCTAAAAATAAAGAAAACTACCCACGCTGCGCTAAGTTTTGCCCAGATCGCGTCGGGTAATGTCAAGTTCGCGCTGATCATTCGCTCAAGCAAGTGACGCCCAGTGAATAATCGATAGCCGATAAAGGCTAATGCGAAAATCCAATTTACTATGGTGGGCTTCCATTGAATGAAAGTTTTATCCCGTAACAGTAAGGTCAGGGTGCCGACCAACACTACGATCGCTAGGGTGATCAAATGCATTTTTTCCACCTTCCCCCAAATCAGCTTCACCGCCAGAATTTGTAAAACCGTGGCAGGAATCAACACGGCAGTGGCTAAAATCATTGGGTCTAATGACTCTAATAAGCTGAGCTGGTCGGCAGAAAGCCATGGTGCAAGGGCCTGAATAAATTCTGCAGCGAACTTAAATACTAAGAAAAAAACAATAATAGGTAAGTAATCCAGTAATAACTTCATTCGCTTAACGAGACCTGTACATTTACAATGGTGGGCATTATGTCGTAAGCCAGCCAGAGCGTCCAATTGAGAACCTACTTGTGAACTCCATTATTGATTTACATTGCCACAGCACCGCCTCCGATGGCAGCCTCGCACCCGCTGCAGTGGTGGAACGAGCCGCGGAGCGTGGCGTCAAAGTGCTGGCGATTACCGATCACGACACAGTAGCAGGCTATGATGAAGCGCTGGCTGCCGCCAAGCATGCCGGTATTAAATTGATTGCAGGCATCGAACTGTCTTGTGTGTGGGGTGGAGTAACCATTCACATCGTTGGGTTAAATTTTGATCCTAAATCTGAGGTGATGCAAAACGTAGAACGCACCCAGACCATAGCAAGAGAACAACGCGCGCTATTGATTGCTGAGCGCGTTGGCAAGCGCTTAAAGCAAACCATCGATCTAGCCGAGGTGCAAACCTACGCCGATGGCGGCGCCTTAGGTCGACCTCACTTTGCTCGCTACATGGTCGATAAAGGTTGGGTGTCATCAATGAATGAAGCCTTTAACAAGTATTTAGGCGCTGGTAAGCCTGGCGACGTGAAGGCCAGCTGGCCCGAGTTGGCGGAAGTGGTTGGCTGGATTACCGCCGCCGGTGGCGAAGCGGTGATGGCACATGCGCACTTATACAAAATGACGCGCACCAAGTTAAAAGCCTGCTTGCAAGATTTTATCGACGCTGGCGGCAAAGGGCTGGAAGTGGCTTATGGCCAAATGGATGCCAATCAACGCGGACAAATGACCAGTCTCGCGAAAGATATGAATTTACATGGTTCGTGCGGCAGTGATTTTCATGGCCCGAATCGCTTTGGCATTGATCTGGGCGTAATGCCCGATTTTCCCAAAGATATTCCACCTATCTGGTCGGCGTGGACAGAAGTCGCTGTTTAGAAAACTTTTTTCGAGGAACATCAGTGAGTCAATTTTTCCAGATACATCCCGATAATCCCCAAGCACGCTTAATCAAGCAAGCGGCAGATATCTTGCGTCAAGGTGGGTTAGCGGTCATTCCAACCGATTGCGCTTATGCCTTGGCATGTCGTATTGGTGATAAGAAAGCCACTGAACGGATGCACCGCTTGCGTCAGTTGTCGCCTAAGCATAACTTCACTTTGCTGTGCCGTGATTTTTCGGAATTGGCGACTTTTGCCAAAGTCGATAACAGCCAATATCGCTTACTCAAAGCGCACACCCCCGGCGCCTTTACTTTTATTTTAGCGGCCACACGCGAAGTACCGCGCTTATTAATGCATCCCAAAAAGCGAACGATTGGTATTCGCGTGCCAGCGAATCCTATTGCCATGGATTTATTGCAAGAGATGGGCGAACCATTAATGACCACGTCATTGATTTTACCCGGTGAAGACCTGCCTTTGTCCGATCCTTATGAAATTCGTGAGCGCTTAGAGCATCAATTAGACTTGGTTTTAGACGGCGGTTTTTGTGGCTTTGAATCCACCACGGTGATCGATTTAACCGAAGATGTGCCTGAGTTATTGCGCCAAGGTGTCGGTGACGCCAGCGCATTTTTATAGCTTCTAATCTGTTTGATTAATCAACCCCGCTTGGCTGTGTGATGAAAGCAGGAAAAACGGTATGATAGCGCCCTAACCAGAGACAGCAGGTAATGGGTTTACTAATGAACAAACAGCGTGTTTTGACCGGTATTACAACCACCGGCACTCCCCACCTTGGTAATTACGTAGGGGCAATTCGTCCAGCGATTGAAGCCAGTCGCGATACGAACAACCAATCTTTTTATTTTTTGGCTGATTTTCATGCCTTGATTAAGTGCCAAGAGCCTGCTGCGGTGCATCAATCGACCAAAGAAATTGCCGCCACATGGCTGGCGTTGGGCTTGGATACCAACAACGCGGTGTTCTACCGTCAATCGGACGTTCCTGAAATCCCTGAACTTACCTGGATTTTAAATTGTATCTGCGCGAAGGGTTTAATGAATCGCGCTCATGCCTATAAAGGCGCAGTGGATGGCAATACAGCTGAAGGCGAAGACGTGGATAAGGGCATTACCATGGGCTTGTTCAGTTACCCCGTATTGATGGCAGCCGATATTTTGATGTTTGGTGCGCATAAGGTGCCGGTCGGTAAAGACCAAATCCAACATGTGGAAATGGCGCGCGATATGGCGCAGCGGTTTAATCATATTTATGCTTCAAAGCAGCCTATCTTAACCTTGCCAGATTACCAAGTAGACGACAATGTTGCGGTGTTGCAAGGGTTGGATGGTCGTAAAATGAG
>JARGOI010000048.1:0-7054 GCA_029212275.1 Thalassolituus sp. | reverse complement strand
CTTTAGGTAAATGAGGAAAACGGTTTGAGTTCAGTGGATTCGCAAAGGCGGGTGGTCTCAGGGATGAGACCGACAGGATCAGTTCATATTGGTCATTATCACGGTGTGTTAAAAAATTGGGTGAAATTGCAGCACGAATACGAATGTTTTTTCTTCGTTGCTGATTGGCATGCCCTAACCACCGGCTTTGAAAATACCGAGAATATTAATAATCATACTTGGGATATGGTCATTGATTGGCTAGCGGCGGGGGTAAACCCGGGATCTGCGAATTTATTTATTCAAAGTCGTGTCCCCGAACAAGCTGAGTTGCATTTACTACTGTCGATGATCACGCCGATTTCTTGGCTTGAGCGCTCACCGGCGTTTAAAGAATTTACCGAACATAACAGCGACCGCGAACGCACCACTTATGGCATGTTGGGCTATCCCTTGTTGCAAAGTGCCGATGTTCTTGCTTACCGAGCAGGGTTAGTGCCTGTTGGTGCAGATCAAGCACCGCACATTGAGTTGGCTCGAGAAATTGCGCGCCGTTTCAATCATATGTACGGCAGTGAATTGGATTTTGAAGCGAATGCCGAAGCAGCGGCACGCAAGCTGGGCAAAAAAGCTTCCAAGCTTTATCATCAATTACGGTTTGCCTACAACTCCCATGGCGACCTCGATGCTTTGCAAACAGCACAAGCCTTGGTGCGCGAGCAAAGCAAAATGACCTTGGGTGATAAAGAACGCTTATTGGGGTATCTGGAGGGAGACAGCGTCACCATTCTGCCAGAACCACAAGCGGTACTGTCGGGTTTAGCGTCGCGTATGCCGGGACTAGATGGCCGTAAAATGTCCAATACCTATCAAAACATTATTCCTCTGCGAGCCGAACCTGGGTATGTAGAGAAGCAGATTCGCGTGATGCCTACTGATCCTTCACGTATTCGTTTGCAAGATCCGGGTGAACCAGAACGTTGTCCGGTATGGCAATTTCATCAGATATATTCCAACGCCGAAGAGCAAAGCAATGTGGCGCAAAACTGTCGCAATGCTTCGTGGGGATGTTTAGAGTGTAAGCAGCGTGTCTCCGATGCCATCATTGCCGAGCAAGCGCCGATTCGCGAGCGTGGCAAACAGTACGAAGACGATTTGGACATCATTCACAGCATTATCGCCGATGGTACCGAAAAAGCCCGTGATGCAGCGCGGGCAACGTTAGAAGAAGTGCGTGATGCCATGCGCTTGGCCTATCGTTAAGCCTTTCGCTAAGCCAGGGAATAAGAAATGCAGCAACGGTTCGGTTGTGAGGAAGTACATTTGATCAGAGCATGGATAATGCGAAATGAGTGAGACACCAGTCAGTGAACATGTAAGCGAGCGTCCGTCGTCGTTGCACACTATTATGCTGCGTGGCGTACCGATGACGCAGTTGCCGCTCGATTTGTATATTCCGCCTGATGCGCTGGAAGTGATATTAGAGCAGTTTGAAGGCCCGCTCGATTTACTGCTGTACCTGATCCGTAAGCAAAATTTAGATATTTTAGATGTGCACGTGTCGGATATCGTTGATCAATACATTCTCTATATCGATATGATGCACGCCTTGCAGCTTGAATTAGCCGCAGAATATTTGGTGATGGCCGCCATGCTGGCAGAAATTAAAAGCAGGGTGCTTTTGCCGCGCCATCATACCGATGACGAGGAAGAAGACGATCCACGCGCCGAGCTAATCCGCCGTCTGCAAGAATACGAAAAACTGCGTACCGTCGCCGAAGAGCTGGAACAATTGCCGCGTCTTGAGCGCGACACCTTTGTCGCCGATATTGATGCGCCCGATCGCATTCAAGAACGGGTGCATCCAGAAGTAGATATGCGAGAGTTGATGTTGGCCATGGCCGATGTGATGCGCCGCGCAGAGCGTTTCGAACATCATGAAATTGCCCGCGAAGAGTTGTCCACGCGCGAGCGTATGAGTGCCATACTCGAGCGCCTTAAAGGAGGCCATTTTATGCCGTTCAGCCAACTCTTTACGCTCGAAGAAGGCCGTTTAGGCGTGGTAGTGAGCTTTTTGGCTATTCTCGAATTGATTAAAGAACAATTGCTCGATTTGGTACAGCACGAAGTGTTAGGCGCGATTCACGTGAAGCTACGTATTTCTCAACTGGGATCAGAGCAACAAGAAATAGAACAACAAGCTTCAGACGCTGAAAAGGACACCAAGTCGGAAGAAAATGGGGGCGCACAATGAATTCAAATTCTCTTCGCCAAGGCGTTGCGCGTCAGCCCGATTTAAAATTGATTTTGGAAGCGGCGATGATGGCTGCTGGCGCGCCTTTGTCTCTCTCACGCATGCAATCTTTGTTTGATGAAATCGAACAACCCAGCATTGCCGACCTGCAAGCAGCATTAACGGAATTACGTCAGGATTTGCTCGGTCGCGGCATCGAACTGACCGAAGTGGCGTCTGGGTTTCGTCTTCAGGTTCGTGCTGATGTTGCGCCTTGGGTGGCACGTTTGTGGGAAGAAAAACCGCAGCGTTATTCACGAGCATTACTTGAAACTCTCGCGTTGATTGCTTATCGCCAGCCAATCACCCGTGGTGACATAGAAGATGTACGTGGGGTGGTGGTTAGCTCCGGTATCATCAAAACCTTGCTCGAACGTGAGTGGGTTCGCATTGTGGGCCACCGTGATTCTCCCGGTCGTCCAGCGATGTATGCTACTACCAATGAATTTCTCGACTACTTTGGTTTACAGGCACTGGGTGATTTACCCTCCATGTTGGACGTACGTGAACTCGACGATCAACGTCGCATTGAAACCCTAGGGGATGATGCAGAGGCACGTAAATCGACACCAGACAATTACAGTTTTACCAGTGAAGAAGAACGCAACGAACGCGGTGTCGAAGTGCTCAGTTCGACCGCCGAAGACCTAGCGGCGGCAGAACGATTAATCGATCAAGTTGAAGATAACGTGTTTGAGCCCGTGACGGATAAGCACGAAACGCGTAAAGTCCGCGACCTAGGACAAATTCTTGCGCGTTTAGAAGAGAAACAGGCGCAAACCGGAGCCGCTTCCTCTTTGAAAGAGAGTAAGCCTCAGCCAGAAAATAATACGCATTGGTCAGACGCCGATGCGCCAAAAGACAATGACGCACCCAATAATGAGCGTGCGGAGAACGCGGATAACACCGATGAATGAACGAGTTCAAAAATTATTAGCCATTGCGGGCATCGCCTCGCGCCGTGAAGCGGAACGTTGGATTGCCGAGGGCAAAGTGACCGTGAATGGTGAAATTGCCAATTTGGGCGATCGCGCCGGACGCAACGACGATGTTCGCATCGAAGGCAAAAAAGTGGACCTGAGTGAAGTAGGACGCTCGTGTCGTGTTTTGGCGTATAACAAACCGATTGGTGAAGTGTGTACGCGCAGTGATCCCGAAGGTCGTCCGACCGTGTTTGATCATTTGCCGAAAACCAAAAACGAACGTTGGATCAATGTTGGTCGCTTGGATATAAACACCAGTGGCTTGTTGTTGTTTACCACCGACGGCGAGTTAGCCAACAAACTGATGCACCCTTCCAGCGAAATTGACCGTGAGTACGCGGTACGCGTGCGCGGTGAAGTGGATGAAGACATGATTGCCCGCCTAAAAGAAGGCGTGCTGTTAGACGATGGCGTGGCGCGTTTTACTGATGTGCGCTTCTACGACGGCGATGGCCAGAATAAGTGGTATCACGTGGTGGTCATGGAAGGTCGTAATCGCGAAGTGCGCCGTCTTTGGGAAAGCCAAGGTGTGACCGTTAGCCGCCTTAAGCGCGTGCGCTACGGTTGTATCTTCTTACCTGGCAGTATTCCTGTGGGTACCTGGTTAGAGTTAGGTCAAAAAGAAGTGAATGATCTTACCGAGATGGTAGGCACCTCGCATAAACGCACCAAGCGATTTGAAGGTAAAGAAAAAGAAATCTACGAACGCCAAGCGCGTAAACAAAAAGTTCGTCAGCAGGCGAGCAAAAGAACGCCAAGTAAAAAATAGACGTCATTTTCAAAGTCAAAAATGAGGCGCTAAATTATTTAGCGCCTCTTTTTTTGTTTTCTGAACAGTCTGTTTTCTGGACAATCAGTTGACTACTTTTCTTTTAAAGACTTCTTATCTTTTAAGGATTTTTGTTCTTGCAAAGGCAAAGATTCCTTCAAAGAAAGCGGTTCCTTTAATGACAGCGATTCTGGTGTCGATTGCTGTTCTATGGAAGACACTGTTTTATTAACGACTGAATCCTCTTTTAAGTTATGAACAAAAGGGCCAGCACAAGGTTCGCGTTGTGAAAATTCTAAATCCAAATCACTGATTACTCGGTTACGCCCTAAGTTTTTTGCTAAATACAATCCTTCGTCGGCGCGTTTAACCAAGTCTTCCATGCTGTCGGACATTAGCAGACTGGCAGAGCCAATGCTGGTGGTCACTTGCAATTTACCGCGTTCGTTGGAAAACACCATCTGACCAATGCTCATGCGAATGCGTTCTGCGATGCGTAACGCACCGGCTTGATCGGCACTGCTCAGTAAGATGAGAAACTCTTCACCACCGTAACGAAAACACATATCTGTTTGGCGAATACAATCGGTAATCTTTTTCACGGCTTCTTTAAGAACCATATCGCCCATGCTGTGACCAAACTCATCATTTACGCGTTTAAAATGATCTAGGTCGAGCATCAGCACCGATAAAGATTGATCGTGACGTTTTGCTAATTCCACTTCTCGCATTAAGGTTTTATCTAATGCAACACGGTTGCCTGCACCAGTTAAAGGGTCGCGGAAAGCCGCGGCCAACGCTTCGTGATAACGCAGCGCATTTCGCATCGGATACACGAGGGTTGTTAGTAGGCCTTCAACATTTGCCAGTTCGTGTTCTCTAAAACGCGTGGAACGATGAAACGACAAATCGCCCATGTAATCGTTTTGCGTTTGTAATCGATACTTGGACGTATGAGGGCTGCTGCGACCAACACTTAGGGTAATGCCCAATGCTTCGTAGTGAAAAGTGAGACCATCAACCAGCACCGCCTGTTGAATCTCTTCGTAAAAGATTTCCAATAACTGTGTTAGATCCAGTGTGGTCTGTAATTTTCCTGCTAAACAGAGCAAAATTTCTGGACGAATATCTGGACGCGGGGCGATGTCACCAAAAGGTGAAATAACCTTATCATCTCGTAATTCCGCGCGACCATCGGTATGTAGCGGACTGACCATGAGCTACCTCATCAGCTTATCATTTCAATGTTTAGGAATAAGCGATTTCTGTGCCATGTTGGAAATTTTAATTTTTGATAGTAAAAACAATGAGTTGTGGATTTTTCTGAAGGTGGTGAGCAAGGAGTGTCGAGTCGTTGACGAAACCGTTAGACGAAATCAGCCAAAATACTGACTGATTTCTACCGTAATTATCGAGGTTGTGCGTCCAAACTTTGACCATGAGTCCCTATCGATTCAGGACTCATTAAATGCAGGTATAGCGGCATGATGTCTGCGGGTTCTGTCACACCTGCTGGGTTTTCTGCGGGGTAAGCGGCAGCGCGCATGCCCGTGCGTGTTGCGCCCGGATTAATGCAATTAACACGAATGCGACTGGTATTTTCAAGCTCTTGCGCGAGCACTTGCATCAAGCCTTCTGTGGCAAACTTAGAGACGGAGTAAGCTCCCCAAAAAGCACGACCTTCGCGACCAACGCTGCTGGTGGTAAATACGACAGAAGCGTCAGCGGGTGCTTTATGCAGCAAGGGCAACAGGTGTTTTATTAAGGCAAATTGCCCATTCACGTTGATCTGAATGACTTTTTGCCAGGTTTCCCAGTGGTAGTTGTCGAGCATAGTTCGTTGCCCAAGAACACTGGCGTTGAGCAATACGCCATCTAAGTGTTCGAAGTGCTCGGCAATGAGACCTGCGAGTTCGATAAATGTATCTTCATCAGTATTTTCTAAATCAAACGGCAGTACCGCCGCTTGCGGCAAGCCTGCCGCTTCAATCATGTCGTAGGTGTCGTTAAGCGCTTGTGCGGTGCGACCCAGCAGCAATACGGTGGCTCCGGCACGAGCGTAGGTCAGTGCCGCTTCACGTCCAATACCATAGCCAGCACCTGTCACTAAGATGACGCGACTTTTAAGTGGGAAGGTGTCTGTTGGTACCTTGTTGTCTGTCATGATCTCATTCTCTGTCTTTGTTTTGTTCGGATTATCGCGCAAACGGCAAATTGTGAGCGGCAATTTTTTAACGTAATGGCATTAGCGGCAATCAACGGTTAATTTTTGCCGACATGCTTGCCGAATTTACTCTTGCTGTTGCTGCTATCAATGCCACTGCAAATGTTGTTGTTGGATTATTGACTGTTTAATCGGCAAAAGAGGCTGCTATATGTTCGATCAGCTCAAGCGGGTTATCGATGTAAACATCGGCTTGCCAAGCATTCATGTCGTCCTCAGCTTCGATGTATCCAAAGCGCGCAGCAATGGCGACCATGTTCGCCGCTCTGGCGGCATCAATATCGCGTTTATGATCGCCGACATACCAACATAGATCAGGTGAAACACCTAACTGCTGCGCGGCCAACAGCAAACTGTCGGGTGCTGGTTTCGCATGTTTTACATCTTCTGGGCAGACCACGCTAGCGGCATCAATATTCAAAGCTTTTAATAAAGCCACGGTATAAGTTTTCGGTTTATTGGTGACGATACCCCAAGGGATATGTCGCTCCTGCAAATACGCCAGCACCTTTGGAAACCCTGCAAAATAATGACTGGCGTTACCAATGCAAAGTGCATATTGATCTAACAAACGCTGGCGTAGTGTTTGAATCTCATCGTGATCGCGTGTGACTTCGAAGGTTAAGCAGGCGAGAGCAATGCCGCCGTTACTGACTTGCTCTCGAATAACGGTATTTGGCAGCACAGCCATACCTTGTTCTTGACGTAGATGATTCACCACCTCGAAGAAGTCTGGTGCGGTATCCACCAATGTACCGTCTAGATCAAACAGAACCGCTTTGGGTGGTTGAAAAGTATCAGTCATT
>JARGOI010000047.1 GCA_029212275.1 Thalassolituus sp. | reverse complement strand
GGCCATTCAAAACGTCATAACCATTTGCCACGTACTCCGCCGAAATAGAATCTCTAATAACGGTTTTTCCATCCACCTTGTAACGATAAAATTGATCGCCAGCAAAACTATTCGCCGCAAAAGTGCTCAACACAGCCATCAATGTTAGACATACACTTTGTCGCATTCTTAACCTCAATTGACCGGAAAATTCATACGGCAATTCATAAAGTAATGGCATCCACTATTGAATGCCATAGCGCTCGCGATAAGCTGCAATCGCATCCGCGTATTGCGTTAACTGCTCATGATCAGATACATATTCTAGCACTTGATTGAGCCCGACAATACTTACCACACTGATACCGAAATCGCGCTCCACTTCTTGGATCGCGGATAAGTCGCCTTGGCCTTTCTCTTGGCGATCAAGAGCAATCATGGTGGCCGCCGGTGTCGCTCCAGCAGTATTCGCAATCAGATTCATTACTTCACGAATGGCTGTGCCTGCGGTGATCACGTCATCAACAATCAATACCCGACCTTTAAGTTCGGCTCCGACCAACGAACCACCTTCTCCGTGGGTTTTAGCTTCTTTGCGGTTAAATACGTAAGGCATATCTTTATTATAGCTGTCCGCCAAGGCTATGCTTAACGCCGCAGCCAAAGGGATCCCTTTATAGGCGGGGCCAAAAATCACATCGTATTCGATGCCCGAGGCTTCCAATGCCGCGGCATAGAAGCGACCCAACTTTGCCAAGGCACCGCCGCTGTTAAACAAGCCCGCGTTAAAAAAATAAGGACTGACTCGGCCAGATTTAAGAGTAAACTCACCAAAGCGCAGCACGCCCTGTTGAATGGCAAATTCGATAAAATCACGTTGATATGCTTGCATACGGTGTCCTGAACTCGTTTCAAATGGGCTAAATGACAGTAAAAAGTCAGTAGATTTACCCGCATTCTTTAGGATGATGTATCATACACGCATCACAAGTTGGGAACCATGTATGAGGATTATCAGCTTACACGTTGACGGTCTTGAGCAAGCCGTCGCAAATGGGCTTTATCAGTGGCTAGATACGCTCAAGATAGACGTCGTCGCCATTCAAAATTTGCAAGCCAAAGAGTATCAGCTGTCGGATAAGGTTTTGTACCCCGACGGCTTTAACGCATACTTTTTTGATGCCGAAGCAGATAATTACAGCGGTGTAGCGATTCTCACTCGAGAAACGCCAAAAGCGATTATGACCGGCTTTGCCAGCGCAGAATGGGACAGACAAGGACGCTTTATCCAAGCCGATTTCGACAATGTCAGCGTCGCCTCGGTATTGTTTCCTAACATCGATGAGCACAACACGCTCGACGATAAGTTAGCGTTTCAATTTGCCTTCATGGAGCATTTGCAAAAAACACGCCGCAAACGTCGTGAGTTTATTTTTTGTGGAAACTTCGAAGCCGCGCACAAAACCATTGATGTGCAAAACTGGCAAAGCGCACAAAATGAACCGGGGTTTTTACCGCAAGAACGCGCATGGTATGATCAAATTTTAGGGCCCGTGGGCTATTATGATGCGTTCCGTGAAGCAAACTTTGGCGAAAATCAATTCACATGGTGGCCCGACAAAGAGAGCGCGCGCAGAGATCAAAACGGCTGGCGCAAAGACATGCAGATTTGTACGCCCGAATTACGCCAATATGTGGTGGAAGCCAAAATAGAAAAAAATCTAGATTTTGGTTTGCATGCCGGTGTATTGGTTGAGTACGAGCTAGAAGACGATTGATGTCGCGCCAAAACCGTAGCGAGACAATAAATGTTAGCAGTACCAAATTAACAAAACTAAGCATCAAGCCAGTTAGTGACTGGCTTGATGCTTGATTGGCTATTGTTGAAATTTAGCCTTGCAACGCTTCTTTTTGAACCCGCGACAATTCTGAAATTGCTTTCTGCGCCAATGCTAACATGGCGTTTAACTCATCAGGAGTGAACGGTTCTGCTTCTGCGGTACCTTGAATTTCAACATAACCACCCGACTCCGTCATGATGACATTCAAATCTGTTTCGGCTTTTGAGTCTTCGGCATAATCTAAATCCAACACCGCCTCACCCTTGTACATACCCACCGAAACGGCCGCAATCATGTGCTTTAACGGCTCGCCTTTGACTTTGCCATTAGCCTTTAACCAAGTGATCGCATCAACCAAGGCGACGCAAGCACCGGTGATAGAAGCGGTACGCGTACCACCGTCGGCCTGAATCACATCGCAATCGATATTAATGGTGTTCTCACCCAGGGCTTCCATATCCACAGCGGCGCGAAGGCTACGACCGATCAAACGAGAAATTTCCACCGTACGACCCTGCTGTTTGCCTTTCGCAGCTTCACGAATCATGCGCGAGCCAGTAGATCGTGGCAGCATGCCGTATTCCGCCGTCACCCAACCTTGGCCTTTGCCACGTAAAAAATGAGGGACGGACGTTTCCACACTGGCAGTACAAATGACTTTGGTATTGCCGAATTCAACCAAGACCGAGCCTTCGGCGTGCATGGTAAAATTGCGGGTAATTCGTACTTCGCGAAGCTGATCGGTCGCGCGGCCACTGGGTCTCATAAATACTCCTCAAGTTTATGCATCAAGATATTTGCGGCGGGAGTATAACTGGAATCGATTGGAGTTTCAGAAAGTCTGTCCCAAAGTACCTCATAAAGTGCAAATATATCAGGGATGATCAAACATCCTTTCGGAAGCTGTTATAATTGAATGACTATCCATTTAGGCAGTGATCTTGATGAACAAACCTTTTACCGGGACTTTATTTATTTTCTCTGCGCCTTCTGGCGCAGGCAAAACCAGTTTAGTTAAGGCATTACTTGAATCCACCGGCTATATTGGCGTGTCTGTCTCGCACACCACGCGCAAGCCCCGACCTGGTGAGGTCGATGGTAAGGATTATCACTTTACCGATAAGGATGCGTTTCAAGACTTAGTAAACGCTGGCGCTTTTTTAGAACACGCCCAAGTTTTTGATAACTTTTACGGCACCTCACAACATTGGGTTGAGTCAGAACTCGAAGCAGGCCGAGATGTGATATTGGAAATCGATTGGCAGGGCGCACAACAAGTACGCCACCTAATGCCCGATGCCGTCAGTGTGTTTATTGCACCGCCTTCGATCGAGGCGTTAGAAGAACGCTTACGTAAACGTGGACAAGACAGCGATGAAATTGTCGAACGTCGCATGCGCGATGCTAAAAATGAAATGAGCCATTATGCTGAGTTCGATTATCTCATCATCAATGATAATTTCGAAAATACCTTATCCGAATTACGCTCTATCATTATTGCTCGTCGCCATCGCCTAGAAGCGCAAAAAATTCGCCATAAAGATATCCTACAAGCGCTTCTTATGCCTTAATTTAGGCCTTAATCTTAGAGTGCTATTTGTACCTTGCTTTGTGCCTTACAAAGCAAGGCTTTTTTTCGTAATTACTAGAGAAATTACAGGTTTATTTTGCATTTCAGCCAATTTCCACTACAATTGGCGGTCCTATCGAATTTATTGTCTTACAGGACACCCCATGGCACGCGTAACTGTTGAAGATTGTCTAAATAACGTTGAAAACCGTTTTGAATTAGTGATGTTGGCGGCCAAGCGCGCTCGTCAAATCGCTACTGGTGGCTCTGAGCCATTGGTTCCTGAAGAAAACGATAAACCTACCGTCGTCGCATTGCGTGAGATTGCTGAAGACCTCGTGACTCCAACGACGATGGCGGCGCAAGAAGCGGCTGCTCGTCAACGTGCAGAACAGCAGGACTACTAAGAGCTTACAGTGCCCACCATTGATGCTTTGTCGGAGCGACTTACCCAATATTTGAGCAACGCTCAGATTAAACAGGTATGTCGCGCCTATTTTTACGCAGAGCAGGCTCATGAAGGGCAGCGTCGCCGCAGCGGCGAGCCCTACATTATACACCCCTTGGCTGTTGCCAATATTCTTACCGACATGCACCTCGACCATCAAAGTCTGATGGCAGCCATGCTGCATGATGTCATTGAAGACACCGGCATACCCAAATCTGCGCTCACACTTCAGTTTGGCGAAGTCGTTACCGAACTGGTCGACGGCGTATCTAAGCTCACACATATTGATTTTGCCAGCAAAGAAGAACAACAAGCCGAAAACTTTCAAAAAATGGCCATGGCCATGGCGAAAGACATTCGCGTTATTCTGGTTAAACTGGCGGACCGCTTGCATAACCTCAGAACACTGGGATCGCTAAAACCAGAAAAACGTCGTCGCATCGCTCGCGAAACGCTGGATATTTATGCCCCTATCGCCAATCGGTTAGGTTTAAACAGCGTTCGTGTAGAAATGGAAGAACTCTGTTTCGAGGGTATTTACCCAATGCGCTCGAGCATGATTCGTAAAGCGGTTAAAACCGCTCGCGGTCGTCGCATTGAGATGATGGAAGATTTTGCCGGCAGTATTCGTAATCGTCTAAGTGAATCGGGCATCACAGCACGTGTTTTCGGTCGCGAAAAGCATCTCTACAGCATTTACAATAAGATGCGTGATCAACGTAAATCGCTGTCCGACATTATGGATGTATTCGGTTTTCGAATTGTAACTGACTCGCCCGACGACTGCTATCGCACCTTAGGTGCCATGCACAGCCTGTATAAGCCCGTCCCCGGTCGTTTTAAAGACTATATCGCCATTCCCAAAACCAACGGTTATCAGTCGTTGCACACCACCTTGATTGGCTCGGGGGGTGTTCCCATAGAAATTCAAATTCGTACCGAAGACATGGAAGCGATGGCAAACCATGGCATTGCTGCGCATTGGTTATACAAAAGCGAAAGCGATCAAGCCAGCGGCACACAACGAGCGCGTCAGTGGGTACAAAACCTTCTTGAGCTGCAAAAAAATGCCGGATCGCCCATCGAATTTGTTGAGCACGTAAAAGTCGATTTATTTCCCGACGAAATGTACGTCTTCACTCCTAAAGGAAAGATTTTTGAATTGCCTTCGGGTGCCACGCCGGTTGACTTTGCATACGCGGTACATACCGATGTCGGCAACCATTGTGTTGCTTGTCGAATCGATAAAAAACTGGCCCCGCTCAGCGCACGTTTGCAAAATGGTCAGACCGTGCAAATCATCACCGCACCGAGCGCTCAGCCCAATCCTGCTTGGCTAAACTTTGTGGTGTCGGGCAAAGCGCGCTCGAATATTCGCAACTACTTAAAAAATCAGCGCCACTCCGAGTCGGTGGTGTTAGGCGAACGATTACTGAACAAGGCGCTCAATGCCTTAGGCAAGACAATCGAAGAAATCGATCAAATGCATTTAGATTTAGTGCTTAAAGAAACCGATTTAGAATCTCTCGAAGCATTGTTAGCAGATATCGGTTCTGGCAGTCGTATGGCGCCGCTGATTGCGCGGCGATTGCTGGTTGCCAATAAAGAGACGGATATTGATTTCCAACATATCACCACCTCGCCCTTAACGATTAAAGGCACAGAAGGCATGGTTATCAGCTTTGCCAAATGCTGTAGCCCGATTCCTGGTGATCCAATAGTTGGCCACGTAAGTTCAGGTAAGGGATTAGTGATTCACACCGAAAACTGCCGTAATGTACAAGAGCTACGCGATAACCCAGAAAAATGCGTTCATTTGAGTTGGGACAAAGAAATTAACAGTGAATTTACGGTCGATTTGAAAGTGTATATGGAAAATCGACGTGGCATCATTGTGGAAGTGGCGTCGGCGGTAAACCAAGCCGATGCGAATATTGAAAAGATCAATGTCAACGAGAAAGACGCGCGTCTCAGTGTTACGTATCTGACCCTCAGCGTGCAGGGCCGAAAACATTTGGCACGCACCATACGTCGCTTACGCACCATTCGGGGCGTGACTAAAATCGTCCGTGTTAAACATCATTAAGGATTCAGCATGACTCGCGAAATCATCTCTACCGAAAAAGCACCCGCCGCTATTGGCACCTATTCTCAAGCGGTGAAAGTTGGCAACACGGTGTATTTATCTGGGCAAATCGCTCTTATTCCAGAAACCATGCAGATGGTTGAGGGTGGGATTGAGGCCGAAATTCGTCGTGTCTTCGCCAATCTAACTGCGGTATGCGAAGCAGCAGGGGGCACTTTACAAGACATTGCTAAATTGAATATTTTCCTAACCGATTTAAGTCACTTTGCATTAGTCAACGAGATTATGGCAGAAAATTTTGTGCAACCTTATCCCGCGCGCGCAGCTATTGGTGTGGCACAGCTGCCGAAGAACGCCTTAGTAGAAATGGACGGCGTGTTAGTACTCAATTAATTTTTTTATATGAGGTAAGCGCTTGCCTACCTCAGCATCTGCATTCACTAGCTCATCTCACCACCTAAACTCAGCACCTAACCTCAGCGCATGCAAAGCCAGCCTTAAACCAACCCCATCTCGGCCAAAATCACATCGTAACCATCGCGGTAATTATCGTAAGCAAATTGGTATCCCAAATCACTCAGCAACTTGTTGCTACAACGACGGTTGGCACGGCGAGATACTTCGCCCACATCATGATCCGCATCGACTTCACCAATGCGGTCCTTCATCCATTCTAATACGTCAAACAAAGTGGCCGGTTCGTTATCAGTCGCTAAATAGATCGGAGCCAAGGACTCCCCGTTGAGCGATTTATTGATCAGAAATTGTAATATTCCGACACAATCGTCTCGATGTATGCGGTTAGTCCAAACTTCAGGATCTGGATCGCAATACCCGCCATGACGTGCTTGTTCAATCATGCGTGTACGACCGGGCCCATAAATGCCAGTAAAGCGAACTACCGTGCCTGGAACGGGCGTGTTTAACAGCGCCTTTTCAGCCGCCAACATTTCTTTTCCGGCAAAGCTCGAAGGATTCGTTTCCGAGGACTCATTCACCCATTCGCCGCCCATTTGGTGATACACCGATGAACTGGAAACAAAAATGACACGATTCAGATCGTTGCCCTTCACCGCCTTAAGAATATTTTTAAGCCCTTTGAAGTAATAATTGTGGTATCCCTCTTTAGAGAAGACGGGAGCAGCCACACTGTAAACTACCACGTCGAGTTCTTTAGGAATCTCTTCCAGCGTTTCGAATTCGGCAACATCGGCACTTATTACGGCAATTCCATCTCCCACGGGCTTATCCGAACGACGGACACCCCATACTTGATGACCATCAGCCGCTAAGTTTTGCGCCAAATGCCCACCAATATCGCCAGTACCAACAACTAAAATTCGAGCCATGCATTACCTCCGAAACTTATTATTACTGACAATTTGATTGATCCAGTCAAAAACTAATCATCATCACTTTTTTGCCAGCATCAGCAATCGATTTGAATCACTGGGCTTCCCCCCACCTTTAAGATAGGTAAAATAAATCAAATCAGCCTACTTTATTGTTTTTAACTCAAGCATATTATCGGGGTATTTACCCCTCTCTACTTTTTTGAGACATCCTTCATGACGCTCACCGAACTAAAATACATCGTTACTGTTGCCCAAGAGCGTCACTTTGGTCGCGCAGCAGAACGGTGTTTTGTCAGCCAACCAACACTCAGCGTAGCGATAAAGAAGTTAGAAAGCGAGTTGGGCGTTACAATTTTTGAACGCAGCAAAAGTGCTATTTCTGTTACCCCTTTGGGTGAACGCATTATTACCCAAGCTAAGCGTGTATTGGAAGAATCTCGTGCAATAAAAGAAATTGCCAGTGAAGGGAAAGATCAACTCAGCAGCCCTCTGAAGCTGGGCGCTATTTTCACTATTGGACCGTATCTGTTTCCCCACTTGGTGCCGCAACTGCATACCCAAGCGCCCACCATGCCGCTGTACTTAGAAGAAAATTACACGGGCGTGTTACGCCGCCAACTGCGTGACGGCGAATTGGACGCCATCATCGTGGCTTTACCATTCAACGAACCCGAGGTGGTTACCCGCCCACTTTATGACGAAAGTTTTATGGTGGTATTGCCGCTAAATCATCCATGGTCAGCGCAATCCTGTATCGAACCCGAACAATTAATGAGTGAAGACCTACTGATGCTTGGCGAGGGCCATTGCTTTCGAGATCAAGTATTTGCCCACTGCCCAGCGCTAAATCGCAAACAACACAGCCGCTTAGGCAGCGTATTAGAAGGCAGCTCACTGGAAACCCTAAAACACATGGTAGCGACGGGCTTAGGGGTAACGGTATTGCCCGAATCAGCCATTGGCAACATGGATGAAACCTTGTTAACGATTCGTCCATTTAAAGCGCCCGCGCCTTTTCGTACGGTCGCTTTAGCGTGGCGTGCAAGCTTTCCAAGAGGACAAGCAATTGATATGGTGCTTGATACCGCTCGACAAAGTTTATTGAAAGGACGGACTCTCAAATAGGTTATGGATAAACTGTCAAAACTCAGCGCGTTGAAAGGCGTCGGCCCGAAGTTTGCCGAGCAATTACAGCGCCTGAATATCCATAATCTCACCGATTTATGTTTTCACTTGCCTTTTCGCTATGAGGATCGCAGTCGCATTGTGCCGATTGCCGGTTTACAGTCGATGCGCCCAGCGGTATTGCAGGGCGAGATACGCGGTTCCACCGTATTATTTGGCAAGCGTCGCAGCTTACTGGTGAAAGTCCAAGATGCCACCGGCACTGTTAGTTTGCGCTTTTATCATTTCAATGCCGCACAAAAGGCACAATTGCATACAGGACAGTTGATTCGCTGTTATGGCGAACCTCGTCGTGGGGCCAGTGGTTTAGAAATTTATCACCCCGAATATCAATGCATTAGCAGCTTCGATGAACAACCCGATGAACCGCGTCTGACTCCGGTGTATTCCGCGACAGAGGGCATCAGTCAACAACGCTTGCGACTGCTACACGAGCAAGTTAACGACCTACTTGAACACAATCGTATTGATTTACCCGATTTGTTTCCCGAGGAATGGAGCGCCCAGTGGCGCTTGCCCGGTCTCAGAGAAGCCTTGCTGTTTTTGCATAATCCGAGCACGGATACCAATCTTAAAACCATAGAAATGGGTCAGCATCCGGCACAAAAGCGGTTAATATTGGAAGAACTGCTCGCCCATCAACTGTCTTTGTTTAAATTACGAGCGCAGGTGAAGGCAGACGCTTCACCAGCTTTTGTGCTGCCTAAGTACCCATTGCTGGAAAGCTTATTAACACAATTGCCCTTCACACCAACCAACGCGCAACAACGAGTACACCAAGAAATTCTCACAGATCTACAACAACCTCATCCCATGCTGCGTTTGGTGCAAGGAGACGTTGGCTCAGGTAAAACATTAGTTGCAGCAATGGCGGCCTGTGCCGCATTGCAGTGCGGCTATCAAGTGGCACTGATGGCGCCCACAGAAATTCTTGCCGAACAACACCTCAGTACCATGCGCGCGTGGTTTGAACCATTGGGCATTAATGTAGGATGGCTGGCCGGTAAATTAAAAGGCAAAGCCCGCGAAGCCGCCATGCAGGACATTATAGCGGGGGATGCACAATTCATAGTTGGCACCCATGCCCTGTTCCAAGAAGAAGTCGCGTTCGCCAAACTGGGTTTGATCATTATTGACGAGCAACATCGTTTTGGCGTCCACCAGCGTTTATCGCTAAAGGAGAAAGGCCGAGACGGTCTGGTGCCGCATCAATTAATAATGACGGCGACGCCCATTCCAAGAACCTTAGCCATGAGTGCCTATGCCGACCTCGACACCTCGGTCATTGACGAACTACCACCGGGGCGCAGTCCAATCAGCACCGTCGCCATCAGCGACCAACGTCGACCTGAAATTATTCAACGTGTGCAAGAAGCCTGCAGCGATGGCGCACAAGCGTATTGGGTCTGTACTCTGATTGAAGAAAGCGAAGCATTGCAATGTCAGGCCGCTGAGAATACGGCCGAAGACTTGCGTCTGGCCCTCTCAAATCTTCGCGTCGGTTTGGTACATGGGCGCATGAAAGCGGCCGAAAAAGCCGCAGTGATGGATGACTTCAAACAACACAGACTAGATCTCTTAGTCGCCACCACGGTTATAGAAGTGGGTGTTGACGTCCCCAACGCGAGCTTGATGATTATTGAAAATCCCGAACGTTTGGGCTTGGCGCAGTTACATCAATTACGCGGACGTGTGGGGCGTGGCAGCGCCAAAAGCCATTGTGTTTTACTCTACAAGTCACCGCTTTCTCTCACCAGCAAACAACGTATACAGGTCTTGCGTGATAGCCAAGATGGTTTTTACATTGCCGAGCAAGACTTGCAAATACGTGGACCCGGCGAACTTTTGGGCACCCGTCAAACAGGTCTGCAAATGCTGCGCATCGCTGATTTGCAACGCGATGCTGACCTTCTTCCTCAAGTGCAGACCATGGCCAATCAGTTATGGCATAACTATCCACAAACCATTGCCCCACTTATTGAGCGCTGGTTAGGTGAATCAGAAAGATTTGCCAATGTTTAACTGAATAACGATTCCGATAATCACCAGCAAAATCAATATGCTCAGCTATAGTAAATAGACGTTTGTTTGCTTGGTTGATCTTAATGAATGCTATCCCTGCCGTCGTCGCTAAAGTGTTTGAAACACATTCTGTGGATTACGCTTCGATGTCTCAAACTCGTATTTTTCAATATATGCATAATCTCAGCGTGTCTAAAACGCCGCAGAACTCACAAACCAAGTCCGCGCCTGTGGTCCAGATAGTATTTCTAGAAGATGAGAATGGCAGAGCCCAAGTACTTATTCCTCGTGATCGTTTATTAGACTTAAGTTCGATGTCTAATCGCTTAGGTCGTCAATTTAAAGCCATGCAACCGAAAGACATGGATGCATTTAAATTAAAATACAATGTTTCGGACATGCCGCCCATTCCAGAGATCACTGAGTTAGAAACTTTTGTCGATCGCAGTTTATTGACGCACCACTTTTTATACATTTTTTCAGGTACACAAGATCATTGGTTAAAAATTTCCAACAAATCATTTACCCATCTTATTAACGGAGCCAATATCGGTGTATTTGCCGTTTCTGCACCTAGATTAGAGCCCTTTGACTCACAATCAATGCAAATCTTAGCGGATGAGAGTGACCTGCAAGACGACATAAAAGATATTAATCACGCCGTTGAACGCTTTACTGCGCGCCGTATTCATCAGCGCTTAGAAGAAACACTCGACTTACCACCGCTACCCGAAACGGCCCGCCGCATCGTTGAAATTCGTATTGATCCCGATGCCGATACTTTGCAGTTAGCCACTGCGGTCGAATTTGATCCCACCTTGTCGGCTCAGGTAATGAGTTGGGCGCGTTCGCCCTATTATGCATCTAGAGATATCGCCACAGATATTCAATCGGCAGTGCTCAGAGTGCTTGGTTTTGATTTGGTCGTGAACTTAGCGCTGGGATTATCGCTTGGTCGCGCCTTGACTCTGCCTAAAGATGGTCCTCATGGTTACACCCCGTTTTGGCAACAAGCGGTGGTGACGGCGACACTTTGTAACGAGTTAGCACGTACGA
>JARGOI010000507.1 GCA_029212275.1 Thalassolituus sp. | reverse complement strand
TCGACATTACATTGCGTTTTTTACTTTTACCTATTTATAGTCAACTGCGTGAACAACGCTCGCAACCCTTAGGACAAGCTCGTTTACAGTTCTTTGGCGGCTATATTCATGCAAAATTGGCAACTCGGTTAACCGAGATACCCGACGCCAAAGACAGTATCACCTTAGTATTAGCAAACACCACTTATGACGATGATTTAGAACTTTTACTGCTGGCCATATTGGTTCGTCAGTTAGGGGTACGGATATTACGTTTAGCAGGACTAACGCAAGCCCCAGACATCGCCGAGTTAATTAATACCCTGTCATTGCAGGGCGCGCTGATTAAAGCCCCAGATCAAGCCAATGACGTACAGTTGAAACAACTACAAAACCTGTCGGTAGAAACTGGACAATTGATTTTTGTCAGCGGCAATACGCCGGCGCAGGCAGACGTCTTGCGCCGTCGGGGGTTAATGCCGCTTAGTGGTGATATCCAACAAGACGCCCGCACCATTCGCGACGTGTTAGCAGGGATCAACTCATGACCGCTGTATACGAAGCCCTGTTACGCCACCCAGACTTGTTAGACTCCAATACACTGATTCTCGGTGCTGGGGCAGAGATGCCAGCGGCATGGCTAGCGTATGTTGAAGAACATTCACTTACCTACTGCACATGGGATTTGCTCACGGCACAAGCATATGCAGACGAAACGGAATTTACGGAACCTCACACGCTTCTTAATAAAGCCATTGTTCCAGACGTAAACAACACCGAAGCAAACACAGTTATATTGCTGTGGCCAAAATCAAAAGTATTTGGCCAAGCGCTCATTCAACTGCTATCACAGCAACATAGTCAATGCTATGTCATTGCCGCCAATGACGCGGGGGGTAAGAGTATCCAAAGTGCGACCAAAGAACTGGTCAGTGGTTGTAAAAAAATTGACAGTGCTCGCCGCTGTTCGTTGTGGTTTTTGCAATTAGAGACAAGCTCCGAGCGTTTTAATTGGTTACAGCACGCGCGCTCTTTTACCTTCGAGGAACGTTCCTTTCTAACGCTGCCTGGCGTCTTCAATCATGGCAAGCTAGACGTTGGCACCGAACTATTGCTGGAGCATGTGCCAGCGCCCGCGCAAGGCAAGTTACTGGATGTAGGCTGCGGCAGCGGTGTGATTGGTTTAACGATGAAAGCTCGCAATCTGGCATTACACGTTACTCTCTCGGATATCGACGCCATGGCAATAAAAAGTGCGCAACTCAACGCTCTGCGTTTGGGTTTAGAAGCTGAGGTAGTGAGCAGCAACGGTTTACAGAATATAGATGGTCACTACGATTATATTTTCAGTAATCCACCGTTTCATCAAGGTAAACACACCGACTATCACTTTGCTTCCGCTTTGTTTGAAGATGCCAAGCGTCATCTTACTCGCGATGGTCAATTGTGGATTGTGGCCAACCGACATTTGCCATACGAAGAATGGGCCAGAGAGTCGTTTGCCAGCGCAGAGATACTGGCGCAAGAGAAGGGATTCAAACTGATATGCGCTCAACAAAGATAAATCAGCAGATATAATATTTTGCTCTATACTAAGGTTATATGTCTTTTTGCTATCTGATTTTTATCATCTTTGTTCAAATATTTGTTCACATAAAGAGGAACGCCTGATGTTACTGACCTATACAGCACTCGCCTGCTTTATCCTCGGATTTGTCGTCGTTTTCAGTGGTTTCGGTTTGAGAGATATAGAAAAGATAAAAATATCGACCAAGGACATACTGGGTGACGATGCTCAAACAAACAAACCGAGTCATTCGACAAGAAAATAGAAAGAGAGATGTGAGCGCTGCTGGTCTAGTCAAACGTAGCCAAAGAACAGCGCTTAAAAGTGTTAAAAAAGACTTCCCAGTAAGAAAATCTAAAATCTAACTCATGTTACGTGAGTAAAAAATCTCGAGCATTTCTTTGCGTACTTTGGCCTCTACCTCGGTACGCTCAGCGTCGGTCATGTGCTTTGACCCTTCACCAAACAGATAATTATCTAGCTCAAAATCTTTCAATAGCATCTTGGTGTGAAATAAGTTTTCTTGATACACATTCACATCAATCATTTCGTAAGCGTTGCGCGTATCTTCAGTCAAATAAT
>JARGOI010000046.1 GCA_029212275.1 Thalassolituus sp. | reverse complement strand
GGCATTTTTGCTTTGGCGATGCATACCAGTGGTGTGTTGGGTAAGTTTTTTGCCGATGAAATAGAAAACGCACCTAAAGGCCCACAAGATGCCTTGTTGTCCAGTGGTGCAAATAAATTAAAAGTCTTGCGTTATGCGGTATTACCGCAGGTATTTCCCAGTTACGTTGGCTACGTGCAATACATTCTGGAACGTAATATTCGCACCGCAACGGTGCTGGGTATGGTTGGAGCAGGTGGTATTGGTATGGAGTTAAAAGGTCGTTGGGATATGTTTGCTTACTCACACGTAGCAACAATTTTGTTAGTTATTTTAGTGACCGTCATGCTGCTAGAGCTAATAAGCCAAAGAATTAGATCAAAATCGATGTAATTAGGGCCCTGAGTTTTTTCAGGGCTAAAAACATACTTGTCTAGATATCTATATTAAAGAGAGATGTTAAGTGAATATAAACGAACGTAAAAACTGGGTTAGATTGTTGACCGCAGTGGACGCGAAACAAGTTCAGCAACTTGCTCAGCAGATAACAACTGACTGGGAGCTACGCTATAAGTCACTGCCGCAAAGTGGTTTAGGCATGCTCAAGCTACGTGATGGCGCATTGCAAGAGCCCTTTTATCTCGGTGAAATTCCCGTTGCTAGTGCATGGGTGGAATTGACTTTGCCAAACGGTGATAAAGCCGAAGGTGCCGCTCAAGTAATGGATGATGACAAAGATCTGGCTGAAGCGCTTGCTGTCTGTGATGCCGTATTAGCCAACCAATTAGCAGGTCATGACTTGCTTACAGTGTTATTACAACAAGGCGCTGACAAATTGGATGCTGAGCAACGTAATCGCAAACAAATGCTGAAACGTACTCACGTTGATTTCTCGCTATTAGGTGCAGAAGAAGGAGAAGATGATGAGCAAAATTGAAGCTATCTGGTTGCCTGAAGTGCAGCAACAAGTTTTTCGCGGCTTGATGGAGGTTATGTCACGCCCTGGTAAAACGGAAAATCTTAGTGAGTTGACTAACAATGCCTCGCCAGCACGGGCTTTATTGGCTACTTTGCTTGATGGTGAAGTGAATCTATGTGATCACCACAATTTATTAGATGACGCTGATTGGCCTTTATTACAGGCACAAAAAGTGGCAGTAGAACATGCCACCACTATTTTATGTCGTGGTGACAGTGCGGTTGATTTTGAACCACTGTTAGGTGAATTATCCTCACCGGAACATTCAGCAATGATTGTGTTAGTCGTTGAAAATATAAGCGAAGGGAATAGTCACCTGAGCTTAAGTGGTCCCGGCGTGAATGGTATTATTTCAGTAAAAATTTCCGGTTTAAATCGCGATTGGTTGAATCAACGTGAGGAATGGATTAGCTCATTTCCATTAGGTGTAGACTTGTTATTGGTTGATGACTCACACGTGATGGCTTTGTCAAGAACCACAAAAATTGAGGTGACATCATGGGTTATGTAGCCATTAAAGGTGGCGGTCTTGCCATTAAAGGTGCCGAAGATACACTGGATTATTTACGTTGTGAACAAGGTGATAGCGGTACACCATTAGATATGGAGACCATCGAACATCAATTACGTTTTTTGCATGGTCGCGTGTTGTCAGAAGGCGGTTTATATCACCCTAAACTTGCCTCATTAGCGATTAAACAAAGCTTGGGCGATACCTTAGAAGCCGCATTTGCATTACGTGCTTATCGTTCAACTAAGCCACGTCTATTAGAAACACCCGTGTTAGATACCACCGAGATGCGGGTAACCAGACGGATTTCAGCTGCCTTTAAAGACATTATCGGTGGTCAAATGTTGGGTGCAACGACGGATTATGCCTTACGTTTAATGCGTACTGAATTATTAGATGAAACACCAGAAGCATTTCGAGCGGTTGCCAAGCAATGGTTTGATGATGAACGTCCAGATTCAGACATTCCCGATACCTTTCCTAAAGTGCTAGATAGTTTACGTGCCGATGGCTTATTAGCTGAAGTCGATAAAGCTGCTGTTCAAGAGCCGTTTGATATTACTCGTGAGCCATTAATATTTCCCGTACCACGATCAGCCGCGCTAGCAACAATGGCCCGTGGTGAAACAGGATCATTGTTAGCAATCGCTTACTCCAACATGCGTGGTTATGGTGATGTGCATCCCACCGTAGCGGAATTACGTGTGGGTTATATCCCTGTCATGTTGCCACATCCGATTACCGGTGAATTGATTGAAGCCGGTGAAGTGTTGATGACGGAATGTGAAATCGTCGCCATGTATGAAAGTGATGATGAAAACGAAAAACCAACGTTCAGCTTAGGCTACGGCGCGTGTTTTGGTAATAACGAAGTCAAAGCCATTGCGATGGCGATTCTTGATAGATCACTGCAAGCAGGTATGAAAGACGGGCCAACGAATCCTTCAGAAGACCCTGAATTTGTCTTATTACATGTTGATGGTATTGACTCTATGGGTTTCTGTACTCATTACAAAATGCCGCATTACGTGACCTTCCAATCAGATATGGATCGCCTGCGTACCACCCAAGATAAAGCTGAAGCCAAATCAGAAGGAGCAACATCATGACGGCAATGAGAAAAGCCAATGCGGCTTATCCTTTTGGATTTCTAGATGAATATGCCAAAAAAGAAGTGCGTCGTACCGTGTTAAAAGCGATTGCCATTCCCGGTTATCAAGTGCCCTATTCTTCACGCGAAATGCCTATGGGTCGTGGGTTTGGTACCGGTGGCTTGCAACTCACTTTATCCATTATTGGTGAAGATGATACGTTGAAAGTGATTGACCAAGGTAGTGATGATTCCGTCAACGCGGTGAATTTACGTAGTTTTATCGAAATGACCTGTGATGGTATCGACACCACCGATATAACCGATAAAGCGAACTTGATTCAATCGCGCCACCGCATTCCTGAAAAACCATTACGTGAAGATCAAATTATCGTGCTGCAAGTGCCGTATCCCGATCCTTTAGTGGTGGTTGAGCCATCAGAAGATAAACGCAAAATAATGCATGGCGAAGCTGACTATTCGCGCCTGTTGGTCAAATTATACGAAGATATTGTGAAGTTTGACGAAATCACTATTTCGCACCGTTATCCTACTTGCATCAATGGCCATTACGTCATTGACCCCTCACCAATTCCACGCTGGGATGTGCCTAAATTACATCAATCTAAAGCCTTGGTATTGTTAGGTGCCGGCCGTGAGAAAAAAATCTATGCCGTTCCACCTTATACCGATGCAGAACCGTTGGCATTTGATGATATGCCGTTCCGTGTAGAAAGTTTTAATGATGAAAACGGCCAACGTCGTTGTTGTGATCGCTGTGGCGATGACACCAGTTTTTTAGATGAATTTGACGGACAAGGTGGCGAAAAAGTGTACCAGTGCTCAGACAGTGATTGGTGCCGTGAACAATCGATAGCCAAAGGAGCATAAGATGGAAAAAATCCTTGAAGTAAGAAACTTAAGCAAGGTCTTTGGTAAAGGTTGCCCGAATTGTTTTGAAAAAACTGGCCCTGAATTGAATACCAATATTTGTCCAGATTGTAAAAGTGTTGTGGCGGCACATGATTTGTCATTAGACCTCTACAAAGGTGAGATTCTCGGCATTATGGGAGAGTCGGGTAGCGGTAAATCGACGGTGGTTAAAAACCTGTTTTTTGATCAAGATCCAACCAGTGGTCATGCTATTTTTTATGATGACGACAAGCAATATGACTTGTTTAGTCTCAATGCGGCTCAAAAACGCCATTTGCGAAACCATCATTTTGGCATGGTGTATCAAAATCCACATTTGGGTTTGAATTTTGGTATTTCATCGGGCGGTAATATCGCCGAACGTTTGTTGATGAATGATTTACGAAACTATAAAGAAATACGCGAACGTGCCCGAGAGTTATTAGAACGCACCGAAGTATTAACCGAACGAATGGATGAATTACCGAAAAACTTCTCGGGCGGCATGCAACAACGAGTACAAATTGCCAAGGCTTTGGCAATCAATCCACCGATGCTGTATCTCGATGAGGTTACTACGGGCTTAGATTTATCCGTGCAAGCTAAGATCCTCGATTTGATTTTAGAGATCCAACAAGAAATGAACACAGCAATGATAGTGGTAACACATGATTTAGGCGTTGTTCGCTTGTTAGCAGGACGCACCATCGTAATGAAATATGGTCGAATTATTGAGTCGGGTTTAACCGATCAAATTTTGGAAGATCCACAACACGCTTATACCCAACGCCTCGTCGCGTCGGCTTTGTAAGGAGACCATTATGACAGCAGAACCTATTTTAAGTGTGGAAGGTTTTTCCAAGCATTTTGAATTGCATGAGCAAGCTAAAACGATTCCATCATCCAGCAACGTCAATTTTGATGTCTATGCCGGTAAATTAACCGCATTGATTGGCCCGACTGGTGCGGGTAAATCATCGGTATTAAAAGGTATTTATCGTACTTATTTACCGTCATCAGGGCGCATTACCTATCATGCTGCTAATGGCACGAGTTTGAATTTGGCGCTTGCCGATGAGCATCAAATTTTGGAATTACGTAGCCGCGAAATTGGCTTTGTAACTCAGTTTTTACATGCTTTGCCACGCCAATCGACAGAAGATGTTGTGGCTCAGCCATTGTATCAACGTGGTGTTAGCCGCGAACAAGGTCGTCAAAAAGCACGAGAAGTTTTAGCCAATCTTAATATTCCAGAACGTTTATGGGGTGTACCACCAGCAACATTCTCAGGGGGTGAAAAACAACGCGTCAACTTGGCACGTGGATTGATTGCTAAACCAAGGTTATTACTTTTAGATGAACCGACAGCCAGTTTAGACCCGACAACAACCGATCGCGTAGTGGAAATGATTCAAGCGATGAAAGCCGAAGGAACGGCGATGTTAGCTATTTTCCATCATCCAGACTTAGTCGAGAGATTAGCCGATAACGTGGTGACATTAACACCGCCAGTAGCACTAAATAATAAAGAGGTAACATCATGACACAACAATATTTAACCAATGCCCAAATTGTTCTTGCAGATCAAGTATTAGAGCAGGCTACATTATTAATTGAAGATGGCATTATTGCCGCAATTAACCCTGAATCAGTGGCAGATAATGTGGACACTATCGATCTTGCTGGGCGAGTTTTAATGCCAGGTATGATTGACTTGCATTGTGATGCATTAGAAAAAGAAGTTGAGCCAAGGCCTGGCGTGCACTTTCCTTTAGATTTTGCAGTAGCGCAAGCGGATAAACGTAATGCCACGGCGGGTATTACGACCGTATATCATGCGATTGCATTTGCAAACGATGAACTCGGTTTGCGCAGCAATGAATTTGCCGCCAATATTGCTCGGGCGGTTCATGCTTGGGCGCCACATGGGCTGGTTGATAATCGTGTGCACTGCCGATATGAAATTACTGATGAAGGTGGGCTGCCAGTATTATTGGATTTATTGAAGAATGATGATATGCATTTATTGTCGTTAATGGATCATACGCCGGGGCAAGGGCAGTTTAAAGATATGGCAGCGTACCGTAGCTATTTGACGCGTAGCTATAAAAAGACGGAGGCCGAGTTAGATACCATTCTGGCTAAAAAACTGAACGCAGCAACGGGTGCGTTTGATCGTGCTAAAACGCTGATCAAGGCGGCGCATGCCCAAGGCGTATCTGTTGCCAGCCATGATGATGATAATCGTCAGCGTATTGAAACAATGAATAGCCTTGGGGCGGTGATTTCCGAATTCCCTATTAATATGGAAGCGGCATTGGCGGCACGTGAACTAGGCATGAGTACGGTCTTTGGCGCGCCTAATATCCTTCGTGGCCAAAGCCAATCAGGTTCAATGAAGGCGCTAGATGCTATCGAGGCAAATGTAGCCGATTGTTTGTGCGCTGATTATGCACCAGCGGCGTTAATAGTTGCCGTTATGAAGCTACCTACATTGACGGACATAAGTCTTTCTGACGCAGTTCGTTTAGTCACATTAAACCCTGCTAAGGCGGCAGGTTTGATTGATCGAGGTGAAATAGCGGTGGGTAAACGAGCAGATTTAATTATGATCGATACACCAGCTGGACTGCCGCAGGTGAGTCGAGTATGGCTAAAGGGGAAAACGGTGTACCGAGGGCAATATGATCATGGCTAAACTGTTTTATATTATTGGTGCCTCGGGTGTTGGTAAAGATAGTTTACTGGGCTATGCTCGGCAACATTTGATGCCAGAGGAGTCGTTATTTTTTGCACACCGCTACATTACGCGCAAAGCAGAAGCGGGTAACGAAAACCATGTGGCATTGAGCGAGCAAGAGTTTAGGCAGCGACTGGGCAAAGGGTTTTTTGCCATGCATTGGTCTAGTCATGGCCTTAACTATGGTATTGGTGTTGAGGTTAATCAATGGTTAAAAAAAGGGGTTGACGTGGTCGTGAATGGTTCGCGGGCTTACTTGCCGCAGGCATCTAAACATTATGCTGAGTTGGTTCCTGTGTTAATTCAGGTCGATCAGGCTATTTTACGTCAAAGGCTAGAGTCTAGAGGCAGAGAGACATCCGAACAGATTGAAGCTCGGTTGCTTCGAGCCCAATGCATGGAAGGCATTAGTCACCCAGAGTTAGTGGTTATTGAGAATAATGCTGACTTATCTATAGCTGGAAAACAGTTAGTTGGTGTATTGACGGCAAGAAATACTCAATGCGTCTGATCTTTACGGGAACTGGAAATGCGGCGGGCGTGCCGGCCTATGGCTGTCATTGTGTCGCCTGTGTTCGCGCCACACAGCAGACTGATCGTCGACGAGGTCCCTGTAGTGCTGCCTTGGTGGTGGGTGGTGAGACAACCTTGATTGATGCAGGGAATTTACAATTAGGCGAACGCTTTCCTGCCGGTAGTTTTTCCCGTGTTCTTTTAACGCATTATCATATGGACCATGTGCAAGGCTTATTTCCTATTCGTTGGGGGGTTGCTAAATCCATCCCAGTTTTTGGGCCTGCAGATGAAAAGGGTTGTGATGATCTATTTAAACACCCGGGGATTTTAGACTTTTCGGAAACATTCGCTGCATTCGATCAGCGTCAATTTTCTGAATTATCGGTGACGGCGCTACCCTTGAATCATTCAAAGTTATGCCTAGGTTATGCCTTTGAATATAAGGGAAAAAAACTGGCATACTTGACAGATACAGCAGGTTTGCCTGAACAGACAATGCACTTTTTACAGCGCTGGAAAGCAGATGTGGTGGTGGTAGATTGCTCAAGCCCACCGAAAGAAATTAAATCGAAAAATCACAATGACTTAAGCATGGCAATTGATATCCATTATCGTGTGGCCCCCAAGATAACTTATTTGACGCATATCAGCCATCAGCTTGATGAGTGGTTTGAAAAAACAGGGACAAAATGTCCAGAGGGTGTTGTTGTAGCCTATGACGGTTTGCGAATAGAGCTGACTAAATGATGACTCAAGCTGCACTATTGATTGGACTGTCGGTAATGATGCACGTGGCCTGGAACCTGCTGGCAAAGCACGTTGATAAAGAAGCTGATTATCTGTGGTGGGGGTTATTGGCACACTTGGTATTGCTGGGTCCGTTTGGTTTATATTACCTTGTATTTGATGCGGACTGGCAAAGCCCATTAGTGCTTGCGATGTTGGTCACCGTTATTGCAAATAGTGTCTACTTTGTTAGTCTTCGTCGGGCGTACCACTTTGCACCGGTTGCACTGGTGTATCCATTGGCCAGAAGTTCGCCTGTGTTGATAGCGTTTTGGTCCATGTGGTTTTTTGACGAAGAGCTGCCATTGCAGGCATGGTTGGCAATTTTGATTAGCATCGTCGGCTTATGGTTGTTGGGCCTGTCGGCAAGAGGTGGTGATACTGCGCATGCTTTGCCATGGGCTTTAGTGGCGGCGCTATTCACCAGTATTTATTCGTTGAGTGATAAAGTAGCGGTTAGTTATCTACCGTCATTTGGTGCCTTACTAGGCTTTGTTAGCGTGGGCTATTTGGGGTCATTTATTGCCTTAAGCGTGCAAAACCGCTATGAAAAGGGCCGAGTTATACCGATAAAGCGTCCGGCATTAAAGTACCTTTTACCCGGTGGTTTATTTATTGGTACAGCATACGCTTTAGTGATTCAAGCCATGTACTATTTACCGGCAGCCTACGTGGTTTCTTTTAGTAATGCGGGGATTGTGTTGGCTAATATTTTAGCGATGAGCTTGTTAAAAGAACGCTATGCTTGGCGATGGCGCTTAGTTGCTACGTTAATTATTTGCGTGGGGCTTGTTTTATTGGGTCTAAGTTGACAGTACTTTAGGTCAAAAATGTGTCAGAGTCAGGTGACTAAATGCTGGGTTTGACAATGGGGTATCCAACATAAACAATGAAGTCGTGTTTTTTTTGCATTTTTTATTGTTTATACCGACAACGGTTCAATTGCTTGTTTAAAGGGGGGCGTGCTGACGCAGAAGTGCATCGTTTAAGACTGTCATAGTAAGGTCGATAAACATCCTGAAGTAGGCATCGCCTACTTCAAAACACAGCAGTATTTTGACCCTGATAGGATGTCGGGGCTTTTTTATGCCTAATGCTAGGTGATTTTAACAAGACGCTTTATTATGCGGCAGTATTAACATAACAAAGGGTTCCCCTCATGGCCTCTAAAAACTACCTTTCAGGTTTGTTCGGTGCATCTCCGGTTGCGCCGCTTCAAGCACATATGACGATTGTTGATGAATGCGTGACAAAACTCATCGATTTGTTTGAGAACATGGCGAGTGGTAACACGGCTGAAGTAGAAAAAATTTACCAGAAAATTGCTAGTTTAGAGCAGCAAGCTGACGATAAAAAACAGACGTTGCGGGAGCACTTACCTAGCGGCCTATTTATGCCAATCGAGCGGCAGGACCTTCTGGATGCGTTAAGAACTCAAGATTTATTAGCTAACCGCGCCAGAGATATCGCAGGGATCATCGTTGGACGTAAATTACAGTTCCCCGAACAAGCCGCCCAGCGTGTTATTGAGTTGGTTAAGGCAACGGTTGAAACGTGTCATCAGGCGCTACGTGTTGTTAATGAGTTGGATGAATTGGTTGAAACGGGTTTTAGGGGGCATGCCGTTCACGTGGCTGAGGTGATGCTGGCTGAATTAGATGACCTGGAATCAGCAACAGACCGTATTCAAGTGAGTTTACGTGCAGACTTGTTTGCGGTGGAAAAAAGTTTATATGCGGTTGATGTCATCTTTATGTACCAAAATTATAGGGTCTATCGCGAAAATTGCAGATGATGCCGAGCGTGTAGGTCGCCGCTTTCAATTGATGCTATCTAAATAGGCGGGGTATTCAGATGGATTATGGAACAACTTATTTAGTTTTAGCGATTATTTTTGGTTTATTTATGGCTTGGGGTATTGGCGCGAATGATGTGGCTAATGCGATGGCCACATCGGTTGGCTCGAAAGCAATTACCATTAAGCAAGCAGTTATTATTGCCGCGATATTTGAGTTTGCTGGGGCTATTTTAGCCGGTGGCCAAGTCACCTCGACGATTCGCAAAGGAATTGTTGGTGTTAGTGATTTAGGGGCAAGCCCTGAAGGTGCTGGTATTTGGTATGCTTGCGGCATTATTAGCAGCCGGCACATGGCTATTGATTGCATCCTTTAAGGGTTGGCCAGTATCAACGACACATTCAATTGTTGGCTCAATTGTTGGCTTTGCGATTGTTGGGGTGGGTATGGATGCCGTTTACTGGGGTAAGCTGGGCAAAATTGTAATGAGTTGGGTGACCTCACCGCTATTGGCTGGCGCTATTTCTTATCTGTTGTTTCGCTCCATTCAAAAAGTGATCTTAGACACAGAAAAATCCTTAGAAAATGCGCGGAAGTATGTGCCTTATTATGTCTTTTTAGTGGGTTTCGTCTTAGCACTAGTGACTATTATGAAAGGCTTAAAGCATGTCGGTTTAGATTTAAGTACAAGCGAATCCGTTAGTGCCGCACTCGTGTGTGGTGTATTGACGACACTGCTCGGAAAATACTTGGTTAGCCGGGTAGTCTTTGACCCTAATGCAGATCGAGATTTTCACTACGCTAATGTGGAAAAAATATTTGGCGCATTGATGGTTTTGACAGCCTGTGCGATGGCTTTTGCGCATGGTTCTAATGACGTGGCTAATGCGATTGGCCCGTTAGCCGCCATTAATAGCATTGTGTCTACCGGTGAGTTATCACAGACATCTCCTCTACCTATTTGGATATTGTTTGTAGGTGGCGTAGGGATTGTTTTAGGTTTAGCAATGTACGGCCGCAAAGTAATAGAAACGGTCGGTTCAAAAATTACCGAGTTAACCCCTAGTCGAGGTTTCTGCTGCACATTATCGGCGGCCTCTACGGTTGTATTAGCGTCTGGCCTAGGGTTACCTATTTCAACGACTCATACGATGGTTGGAGCTGTATTAGGGGTTGGCATGGCTAGAGGCATCTCTGCCTTAAATCTGGGTGTGATTCGCAGCATCTTCATGTCTTGGGTTGTTACTTTGCCGATTGGTGCAGGCTTGGCAATTGTGTTCTTCTTTTTACTTAAAGGGATTTTTAGTTAACGTCTTTTCTGCTTTGGACGCTTTAGGGTGATTAGCACCAGTATATTTAACGGTCATTAGCTTAATGCTTGAATTATCGAGTCGTTTTGGATTAATAACGCCATTTTTTTAAGAATACCCCTCCACAAAAATTGTTTATCTGCTAAAGTTTTAGTGTTGTCTTGCCGATTATTTATAGCGATAACTAGACTTTAAAATTAAGGAAATACTTTGGATTTAGCGACTTTAATAGGTTTTGTGGGTGGTTTAGGTATCATTATTGCTGCTATCGCAACAGGCGGTGATGTGATGATGTTTGTTGATGTACCGTCTGTTTTGATTGTTGTGGTAGGGACGTTTATGGTGACACTGATGCAGTTATCGATCTCGGAATTTTTGAGCTCGTTTAAAGTCGCCATCAAAGCATTTATGAACAAAAATGATAGCCCAATCAGTCTTATTGAAAAGGCTGTTGAATTATCTGATATTGCTAGGAAAAATGGTTTATTAGCATTAGAAGATCAAGAAGTTGAAAACGAGTTTTTGAAGCGTGGTTTAAGTTTATGTGTTGATGGGCACGATGCCGCAATGGTGCAAAAACTTTTGAGCCGTGATATGGATTTAGCCATTGGCCGTCATGAAGTAGGCCAGAATATGTGGAAGGCTGTTGGCGATATGGCGCCCGCCATGGGAATGATCGGAACCTTAGTCGGCTTAGTGCAAATGCTGGCAAATATGTCCGACCCAGCGGCCATTGGCCCTGCGATGGCAGTGGCCTTGCTGACTACATTGTACGGTGCCATTATAGCGAATGCTTTTGCATTACCAATGGCGGCTAAATTAGGCAGCATAAGCCATAATGAGCGGCTTAATAAAACGCTTATTTTGGAAACGATTCAAAGCATCCAAGAAGGCATGAACCCTCGTGTTTTAGAAACGTTGCTCAAAACGTATTTACCTGAAAGTCAACGATCGTCAG
>JARGOI010000506.1 GCA_029212275.1 Thalassolituus sp. | reverse complement strand
AAGCCGCGGCTAAAGGCAAAATGGGAACGACAGTTGCCACCGAATTCTTGATCGACGTGCACGGTGAAACCTACGAAATCGCCATCACCGGGGTCGGAGAAGCCGGTTCTGGCCGCCGTAAGCTGTATCTATCAATGGATGGCATGCCCGAAGAAGTGGTCTTTGAGCCATTAAACCAATATGAAGGCAAAGCCGGCAGCGGCCGTGGTCGAGCAACCGAGCCTGGCCATGTGTCTACCGCCATGCCCGGTAATGTGGTCGATGTCTTAGTAAAAGTCGGCGATGTCGTAAAATCCGGACAAGCGGTGATGGTCACCGAAGCCATGAAAATGGAAAGCGAAGTACACGCGAATATCGCAGGTACTGTGAGCGCGGTACATATTCAAAAAGGGGATCGGGTAACACCGGGTGAAATATTGATCGAAATTACGGCGTAACCAAATCGTAGCCACATCTTAACTACATCGTAATCAGTCTATGGTTGGATTATGTGCTTAGCACTAACTCAATCACAGTGTTATAAAGAAGCTAGCGCATCCTGAATAATGCAGAGGTGCCCTAGCTTATTTTTTTAAAAAAGAAATGTGTGCCACAGTGTGTGACGCAGTTTGTGGTATGGCAGTATGCTTCATAAAAGGAGAGGTAAGTGACATTACCAAATAAACAAAATGCATGGGTGCTTGGAATATTTATATTTCTTGGTTTGTCTTCCCTTGGCTATTTGCTGGGTAGTTCGGCCATTAAATTTAAAGAATACGAAAGAACCGTCACGGTAAAAGGGTTATCCGAGCAAGAATTTCCAGCGGACATTGTCATCTGGCCGATTCAATTTACCGCGGCAGGAAACAACCTCGAAGAGCTGTACGAAGCGATTGAAGCAAACACAAGCAAAATACGTGAATTCTTGGCTAATAAAGGTATAGATAAACAAGAAATATCGTTCACATCGCCTTCCATTACCGATAAATCGGCGCAGCAATACGGTGGCCAAGATCGTGCTGAATTTCGTTATACCGCGATTCAAACGGTCACCGTGTACTCGACTAATATCGATTCTGTTCGAAAGGTCATGCGCGAATTATCTGAATTAGGTAAGCAAGGCATTGTATTTACCAGCGCCAACTATGATTCTCAAACTGAGTATTTATTTACCCGTCTCAATGAAATAAAACCAGCAATGATTGAAGAGGCCACTCGTAAAGCGCGAGAAGTGGCAGAAAAGTTTGCGTCAGATTCAAAAAGTACCTTGGGTAAAATTAGACGGGCCTCTCAAGGTCAGTTCAGTATCAGCGATAGGGACAAAAATAATCCACATATTAAGAGTGTGCGAGTTGTTTCAACCGTAGAATATTATTTGTCAGATTGAAGTGGTATGGGTATAACTCAGCTATTCAATATCAATCTGCGCAGAACATATGCTTAAACAACTTCGACAATGGCGCGAAAACCGTCGTATCAGTAAAATAGGTTTTACTCCGGAGCAGTGGGAATCTGCTGTTGCCGATTGGCCTGTGATGGATCGCTACCAAGGTGCCGAGCGAGATGCTTTGCGTGACATGACGTTCCGTCTTCTTGTGCGCAAAACGTTCACCCCTGGTGGCGACTTTCAACTGACCACCGATATGTGCTTGAAAGTAGCTACCATGGCCTGCGTTCCTGTTTTACATCTAGGGTTAGACTGGTACGACTCGTGGTACACAATCATTATCTATGAAGGTGATTTCTTACCAGACCGTCCATATCGCACGGAAGATGGGGTTGTGCATGCTCGGGGGCCGGGCTTAAGTGGCGAGGCTTGGCATCGAGGCCCCGTGATTCTATCGTGGCAATCGGTGTGCGAAAGCGGTGCTCACGTACGTAATGATCAGGCCAGTAATGTGGTTATTCATGAGTTGGCGCATAAACTGGATATGTTGCGTGAGGGTGCCAACGGCGCGCCACCAATGCATCCAGATATGGCAGCGGGCGAGTGGCACGACATCTTTTCGGCGGCGTGGGAGCGCTTGCAGGTCGATTACCAACATCACCAGCCATTGCCGCTCAACGAATATGGCTTGACCAGTCCTCCGGAATTTTTTGCGGTGTGCAGTGAGACATTTTTTGAAGCCCCAGAAAATATGAAAGAGCACATGCCCGA
>JARGOI010000505.1 GCA_029212275.1 Thalassolituus sp. | reverse complement strand
AGCAAAGTAAAGTGTATAAAGTACAACAATGGCGAAAAGCCAATAAGTCATCATCTGAATAGGTGTTAAAGATGTCTTACTGGATTCATTTTTTTCTCTGTTCGTTTCAGTTTCGTTCTGTGCTGGCTGATTCATTCACCAGCTCCAAATTGCTTTCCGAGGTTAAAGGCTTTACTGGTCATTGGGAAAAGACGGCTCCCAGTAAGACCCATGGTGTATAAACTTGTCGGACCCATGATTGCCATTAGGGCTCCAGCGGCGGCGCCTACGCTGATGAGCCATACCAGTGGAACTTTTTTAAAAGTGTTGTGCGTATTTTGAGCGAGACCGTGAATATCTTCTGTTCTCAGTTTGAGTTTCTGATCAAGGGCATCAATCTTTTGTAGCAGTTTCTTTCGTTTCATCTGTCATTCCCTGAATAAGTCGCTTGGCATGTGTCTTGGTGCGTTTGAAACCTAATCCGTTACGGAATCGTTTTCTCAGACGCAGCAACATAATGCACAGTACAATCTGCAAAAGCGTGAAGGTTGTCAAAGCTAAGGATATTGAAGTGGATAAGTCATATACAAACCACGATGCCAGAGCACACAGAGATATCCATGCGAGCACGGATGCTGGAACTAGCGCCAACCATGTCAGCATTAGCCGTCCAGCATCACCCACCGATAGCTGCAACTCAAGCCTGAAAAGTTCGCCCAACTCTTTTGCCGCGCCAGCAGTCTGACTAGATAAAGCAATCAATTGATTCGCTAATATTTTCGCCAGTGCTTCTTCTTTGATGGTTTCTTGATTTGCGAACTCTGGTTCTGAAGATTCCGGCACGTCGGATGGTTTCTCCGTCCCCGGCTCACTGCCTAAACTCATTTGCGAGTAAGAAACTTAGAAGCAATAAAACCTGCTGCGAATGCGAGTCCGATGGTCGCGAGGGGGTTGTCCTTTGCGTATGCAGTTGCCTGATCGGTCATCTCGCCTGCTTTATCGCGTCCTTTTTGAAATTGTTCGGCGGCATCGCTTTTCATATCAACGCCAGCTGATTCTGCAGCTGCTTTGAAATGGGTTTTTGCTTCCATGAGTTTTTCGTAGGCTTCTGTTACTGCGGCTTTACTTGCTTCAAGCTCTTGCTCTTTAGTAGGTTCCGCTGATTTGGAATTTGCAGTTGCCATGATAAATATCCTTTTCGGTTGTTTACTGACTGAATAGCTCTGAATTAATGAATTGGGTCAGATGACTATCTTCACATTTTCAGACCAGAGAAAGGTTAATGAGTTCAAACGGCTCTAATCTAAATGGCACCCAATCCAAGAGGCTCGCAATCAAAGCGGCTCGCAATCAAGGAATAATAAAGAAAGTCTTGGTATTAATGAGAAGTCTTTTCTAGAAACATGAGCCGTAGTAAGGATCTTATTCGAGCTGGTTGTCCTAACCAAAAGTCGCATCGCTCATTCAGCTTAGTAGTGTTAATGTCGAACCATATTTCTCTTTGCAGGTTTGATCATGTCTGCCGCTCTTGGTCCATCTCGTTCTTTGTATGCTGCTATTGCTCTACTGATTGCTATCCCACTATTTGTATTTCTGTTTTTAAGCCCTAAGCAGGGGGAGACTTCGGCGGGGATGGATAGCATATCCACGGCGGCCGGAGAGGTTCGTTCCATTGCTATAGAAGGTGGTTCGAAAATTCAGTTGAGTGAGAATTCTCAGATATCTTTGCGCATCAGTGACGATCAGCAACGTGTGCGTTTAGTGACCGGTGAAGCCACGTTTGTGGTGATGGAAGATCCGCTGCGGCCTTTTTGGGTGCAGGCTGGGGATTTTCGTTTGCGTGCGGCAACCAGTGCCTTTCGTATGACGTTGCTAGATAAGCAGCTTACCTTGCAGGTGTTAGAGGGGAGTGTGCGGGCGCAGTGGACTGGAAATGCGCAAACACTGACAGCTGGTGAGCGTATTCTAATTGATCTTTAAGCTATATTTTAGGGCAAGCATTGTTTGCAGCCGCTGATGTCAGGCTCGATACTCCCAATAGGCCGGTGTGCCATAAACATCAATAAAATAATCAATAAGCACCCTCACATTTAACGGTGGACGGCGCGCATTCGGATAAATCGCGGTAATATTCTGTGGCCCTGTTTTTATTGTCGGTTGGT
>JARGOI010000504.1 GCA_029212275.1 Thalassolituus sp. | reverse complement strand
GTTTACAAGCACTGGATGCGGTCGATTTACGGTTACGCAAAGGCACGATTCACGCACTGCTCGGCGAAAACGGTGCCGGTAAAAGCACGCTGGTAAAATGCGTGATGGGATTTTACCAAACCGATACGGGCAGCGTGACCCTGTACGGCAAAGAAGTCCAAATTCTCAACCCGCAGGCTGCTGCCGCGCAGCACATTGGTATGGTCTACCAACATTTTACCTTGGTAGAAAATATGACCGCGTTAGAAAATATTGTGTTAGCACGCCCTAAGCTGCCAGCCATTATTGATTGGCAAAAAGAAGCGCGTTTGATTGGCGAAAAAATGCAACACATGCCATTTCAAATCGACTTACAGCGCCGAGTGACCGATTTATCCGCAGGTGAAAAACAAAAGTTAGAGATTGTGAAACAGCTGATGCTGGACACTCGCATTCTAATTTTGGATGAACCCACCTCGGTACTTACCCCGATAGAAGCCGACGAAGTGCTAGAGAAAATCGCAGCGCTTTGCAAAGAACGTGGCTTAACCGTGTTAATGATTACCCACAAATTTCGCGAAGTGATGAATTACGCAGACGACGTGACGGTACTACGCAAAGGCAAGCTGGTTGGTTCTGTGCAGGTAATAAATACCAACCCAGATCAGCTATCAGAAATGATGATGGGTGTGAAAATTGAATCTTCAGCAAATATAAAAACGCCCAATACAGATTTGGCTCAGCCACATCAAACTCGGCCAAATGAAACACAGCCACATGAGACTCAGTCAGATAGAACAAAAGAAAGCCACCAGACTCAGACCTCTGGCAAATTAATGCTCGCTGATATTTATGTCAAAAATGACCACGGCGTGGATGTGGTTGATGGCCTAAGTCTGCAAGTAAATGCCGGTGAAATTTTAGGCATCGCCGGTGTGTCGGGTAATGGTCAGTCAGAGTTGGTAGCGGCCTTGTCCGGCCAACGTAGTATGACCTCGGGCAAAATCACGGTAGACGGACAAGCTTTTTCCCCAACCCGTCAATCCATCGCGCAGCACCGTCTGTATTGTTTACCAGAAGAGCCCCTGCGTAATGCCTGCATAGGCGATTTATCGGTCGCGCAAAACATGGCATTGCGTAATTACGACTCGAGGGAATTTTCTTGGTTTGGGTGGATACTTAATTTTAATAAAATCCAACGTTATTCTCAGGAATTAATAAAACAATTTAACGTTAAAACTCCTGGCCCAGCAGAACCCATCAAAAACCTTTCCGGTGGTAACGTTCAGCGTGCCGTGTTGGCACGAGAACTATCCCAAGATGTGAACGTATTGGTCATTGCTAATCCGTGTTTTGGTTTGGATTTTAAGGCAGTACAAGATATTCATCGGCTGATTGTCGAGACCAGAAATAATGGTGCTGCGGTATTACTATTAAGCGAAGATTTAGACGAAGTTATGGAATTAAGTGATCGTTTTTTTGTGATGTCCAAAGGCAAGTTAAGTCATGAAGGTCGACCCGAAAGCGCTGACATTGTGCAAATTGGACATGCCATGGCGGGCCACAATCAATTTACTCATACTGATTCTCACGCTACCGTAACCGGAGGTCACAGCGCATGAAACATGTGATCGAAAATGCTCGTCCCTATGCCTATACATTGCCAAGTAGTAGTGCAACGTCGAAAGGTGTTGCCTTAATTATTATTGATATGCAGCGCGATTTCATCGAGCCCGGTGGATTTGGTGAATCCCTTGGTAATGACGTATCAACACTGCAAAGCTGTGTTCCCTATGTGGCCGATTTATTAGCCTGCTTTCGACAATTAAAGTTACCCGTTATCCATACCCGAGAAGCGCATTTACCAGACTTATCGGATTGCCCGTCAGCAAAATTATTACGCGGTGGCGCAGACTTAAAAATAGGCGATCATGGACCGATGGGACGTGTGCTTATTGATGGCGAACCGGGTAATGACATCATTCCAGAACTTGCGCCCATTGCCGGTGAAATAGAACTCACCAAGCCTGGCAAAGGCGCATTCTACGGCACCCAACTGCAAAGCATGTTGCAAGAAATGGGAGTGAGTCATCTTATTTTTGCTGGTGTAACCACCGAAGTCTGTGTGCAAACCACCATGCGCGAAGCCAACGACCGAGGCTACG
>JARGOI010000503.1 GCA_029212275.1 Thalassolituus sp. | reverse complement strand
TTACCATTCAGACGTCGGTCAATAATGTAAGACATTTCGCCTCGCTCAGCATCTCGACAATAAACAGATGCGTTTGATCGATTTTACAGGGCTGTGTACAGGCCATATTTCAGGCCTGCTTTGTATGGTTTTCAGAGCTTTAGTTTGCTCATTTACTGTGATTTACGCACACGTAAATACCACTCTGATAACAACCTAACTTGTTTCTCTGTGTAACCTCGTTCGGTCATGCGGGCAACAAAATCGTCGTGTTTTTTACTGTCTTGGTTGGATGATTTAGCCGAGAAAGAAATAACAGGCAATAAGTCTTCGGTATTAGAGAACATTTTTTTCTCGATTACCGAACGCATTTTTTCGTAAGACTGCCAACTAGGATTGTTGCCGTTATTATTTGCTCGGGCACGCAGAACAAAATTAACGATTTCGTTACGGAAATCTTTAGGATTGCTAATGCCCGCCGATTTTTCGATTTTCTCTAATTCATCATTAATTGAAGGTCGATTTAGCATCTCACCGGTTTCTGGGTCACGATATTCTTGATCCTGAATCCAAAAGTCCGCGAAGGTGACATAACGATCAAAAATATTTTGACCATATTCTGTGTAAGACTCTAAATAAGCGGTTTGAATTTCTTTGCCAATAAATTCGACGTATTCGTTGGCTAAATATTCTTTTAAATAATTTAGATAACGATTTTGTGTATCCTCGGGATATTGCTCCTGTTCTATCGCTTGTTCGATAACGTACATTAGATGTACAGGGTTAGCGGCAATCTCAGTCGAGTCAAAGTTAAACACTTTGGACAATATTTTGAACGCAAAGCGAGTCGAAATGCCGCTCATACCTTCATCGACACCGGCGGCATCGCGATATTCTTGAATTGATTTCGCTTTAGGATCGGTATCTTTTAAGTTTTCACCGTTATAGATGCGCATCTTCGAATAGACACTGGAGTTTTCCGGTACTTTTAGTCGAGACAATACGGTAAATTTTGCCAACATCGAGAGCGTATCAGGTGCACAATGAGCATGGGACAAAGAGCTGCTGTTAAGCAGTTTTTGATAAATAGCTACTTCTTCATCAACCCTTAAGCAATAGGGGACTTTGACAATATATACTCGGTCTAAAAAGGCTTCGTTGTTCTTGTTGTTACGGAAGGCTTGCCATTCCGACTCATTTGAGTGGGCTAGAATAATACCTTCAAAAGGCATTGCGCCCATACCTTCAGTGCCGTTGTAGTTGCCTTCTTGGGTCGCTGTCAGAAGTGGGTGCAGCACTTTAATCGGTGCCTTAAACATCTCAACGAATTCCATCAAGCCTTGGTTAGCTCGACACAATGACCCCGAGTACGAGTAGGCGTCAGGATCGTGTTGTGAGAAGTCCTCAAGCTTACGAATATCTACTTTCCCAACCAGTGAGGAAATATCTTGATTGTTTTCGTCTCCGGGTTCCGTTTTTGCCACACCTGTTTGATCTAAAATTGATGGGTAGAGTTTAACCACCTCAAATTGGCTAATGTCACCGCCATATTCATGCAATCGTTTTACCGCCCAAGGGGACATAACACGCCCTAGGTAGCGTTTAGGAATGCCGTAATCTTCTTGCAGGATTTCACCATCTTCGAGAGGATCAAATAACCCTAGTGGTGATTCAAAAACCGGAGAGCCTTTAATCGCGTAGAACGGAACCGCTTGTATCAGTAGTTTCAGTCTCTCAGCTAAGGAGGACTTGCCGCCACCAACGGGGCCGAGTAAATACAGAATTTGTTTACGCTCTTCTAAGCCCTGAGCGGCGTGTCTGAAGTAGGCAACGATGTGTTCGACCGCATCTTCCATACCGTAGAATTCAGAAAAGGCAGGGTAGCGCTTGATGACTTTGTTGGAAAAAATTCGGCTTAGACGAATATCTTTTGAGGTATCTATGATTTCAGGTTCGCCGATGGCCATAAGCATTCGCTCGGCAGCTGAGGCATAGACTGTGGGATCCTTTTTGCACAGTTCGAGGTAGTCCTGAATACTCATGACTTCTTCTTGTGTATCACGATAGCGTTCTTGAAAACGACTAAATACGCTCATATTTCACCCCTATTGGACGGTGTTGATAATGTTTTACATAAATGCCTTTTTGTTTATCTCGTTAATCTAGG
>JARGOI010000502.1 GCA_029212275.1 Thalassolituus sp. | reverse complement strand
TTGCCCCCGCTGCGGTGGTTAACACCAAGGCTTGTCGATCGTGCATGCCGACATTGCCTATACGCTTGCCTTTAAAACCACACTGTTCGATCAACCAACCAGCCGCCAATTTTGCCTGGTGATTGGGTTGTGGATACACAGGAAGTTGCGGCCATTGCTGCTGTAATTCAGCGGCTTTTTGCGCACTGACCACGGGGTTCTTAAAAAAAGAACCGGCATTGGGCGTGACGTTAGGATCGGGCAATTTACTTTGCCGCACTTGGCAAACGGCGTCGATCAGCGCACTCGGCGTTAAGGTAGATGCATCTAATTGATTGAGGGGTGCGTACTGCAAGTTCGGCGAAAAAACGGTATTCAATTTAAAACGCACGCGCAAAATCACAAAATCCGACGTTAATTCGCGTTTAAAAATAGAATCTCGATAACCAAAACCACATTCGCTGGCGTTGAACACGCGCAGTTGTTGGGTGCTGATTTGAAAGCCGGTAACGCTGTCGATGCACTCTTGCACTTCGACGCCATACGCGCCGATATTTTGCACTGGCGCAGCACCAACGGTGCCGGGAATTAAGGCCAAATTCTCGATACCATGTCCGTATTGAATGCTGTCGCAAACAAACTGATGCCAAGGGTATCCGGCATCGACATCGAGCCAAACATGATCTGCGTTACGGTGCACTAAATGCAGTTGATTAGCCGCCGCCTGAATCACCAAACCGCCGACCTTAGGGGCCATTAATATATTGCTGCCACCGCCTAACACTCGTAATTTGAGCGCGTGAGTTTGCGCGTAGCGGCTTAAAGAAATGACGTCAGAAAGATGATTGAAATGGGCAAAATAATCACAAATACCGGTCAATCGTAGGGTATTTTTTAGTGATAAATCGACGGCTTGCTGGATCAGTGTTTTATCAGTCACTGCTTGACTCGTTCACAGACGCATTGTTTTTTTGTTGCTGTTGCTGTTTTTGATGCTGCTGTTTCGTATTACGTTTATGGACCAGCTTGCCTTCAATATCAGTCAACAAACCTTCGCAAGCGTCTTCAATTAAATCCAACACGTGACGAAATCCTGCATCGCCGCCGTAATAAGGATCGGGTACTTCGTGTTCGTCGAAACTGCGACCAAAAGCACGCAAAAATAAACGCGGTTCGGTGCCGCCAGCATGAGAGTGCATTACTTTTAAATCACTCAGATTGCTGCGATCCATGGCTAAGATGTAATCGAATTTATGAAAATCGGATTCGTTGATCTGACGAGCGCGCTGATCAGAGATATCGACCTTGCGCTGTAATGCGGTTTTCTGGGCACGTTTATCCGGTGGTTTACCGACATGCCAGTCACCCGTGCCTGCCGAATCGACACTGACTTTGTCGAGTAAATCTTCTTCTTGCAGGCGTGCTAGTAATACCCCGTGCGCGGTGGGCGAACGACAAATATTTCCTAAACACACAAACAAGACTCGAATCATACTGCTATGCCCTAGTTTAATTTCTTAGTTTAACTTTAAAAATTATACCGTAGGCTGAGGATTTTTTTCAGCCTTGGCTCGATCGAGCTTTTCATCTTCGCTCATGCGGCGTGCTTCATTATCCAGCATCACTGGAATGCCATCACGAATAGGATAGGCAAGACCATCAAAGGTACATAACAGTTCTGCAGTTTCGCGGTCGTATTTGAGCTTGCCTTTGCACTGTGGGCAAATCAGCATGCTGAGAAGTTGCTTATCCATGGTGGTTATTCCTCAAAGTTAATAACAGTTGGTCGAGTTTTTCCGACACCTCCGGTGTTGGCTCAGCGCTGACGTCTAAATACCAAAACTCGACATCACTAAATAGGCGACATTTTATCCAATCTTTGGCGGTCATCACCACGGGATAATTATCTTCAAATATTAAATCTTCTTGGCGAAAATCATAATGATCTGGAAATGAATGTTCGATTATTTCACATTCATTATCACAACACAGTTCGCGCAAGGTGGTAAAAAATCGCTGGGGATTGCCAATACCCGCCACTGCATGGATTTTAGAGGAGTAAGTCTGAAAAAACTCCTCCAACCTTACCGATTCGCCGCCAATTCCATGCACAAAACTATTGGCTTTAATGATGAAATCACTGCCGTTGACCAGATGCAAGTCGGCTTGCTTTAAACGTGC
>JARGOI010000045.1:6782-11815 GCA_029212275.1 Thalassolituus sp. | reverse complement strand
GCCATAACAGACTCCACATCGGCACTTTCACCGCTGTCTTCAAACTCGCCAGTCAATTCAGTATCAGCCAGCAATTCACCGTCTTCGTAAAGTGCCCACATCTCTTTAGCATACTGGGTCGTCAGTAACTCAGGTGCAAACTGACCGTAATATTGCGTCATGTTGCGCACATCGCGCGTTAACATGGCTTCGGCGTTATTATTACCAGCCGCATCCACTGCTTGCGGTAAATCAATAATGACTGGACCATAATCGTCAACTAACACATTAAATTCGGACAAATCACCATGAATAATACCTTCAACCAACATTAATTTAATCGAATTCATGATCTCACTGTGATCTTCACGTGCCTGCTCTGGCGACATCGATACATCATTTAAACGTGGTGCCACATCACCATTATCATCGGTGATCAAATCCATCAGTACAACACCAGCAAAACAGCCGTAAGGTTGCGGTACTCGGACACCCGCTGCAGCCAAACGGTATAAAGCATCAACTTCGGCACTTTGCCATACTTCTTCTTGCTGTTTACGTCCGTATTTACTGCCCTTCTCCATCGCACGGCCACGTCGGCTATTGCGTACACTGCGTCCTTCACGGTATTGCACGGCTTTTTTAAAACTGCGTTTAGCGGCATCCTTATATACCTTGGCGCATCGAATTTCTTCGCCACACCGCACCATATAAACAGTTGCTTCTTTGCCGCTCATCAATTGAGAAATCACCTCATCGACCAAACCATCTTCGACCAAGGGTAGTATTGCTTTGGGAGTCTTCATAAAAAGTCGTGAAACGTGTGCCTCTGGTTAAAAATGAAAAATAAAATATAAGCTCTGCAACGCTGGATAGTACTACATTCCGACTTGGTCACCAAAGCCACTCTCAATTACTAACGATCCTAAGATTAAAAAGCAATGCAGTTGCGCACCGCATCTGTGCATTCTTTTCATCAACTGCCCCATTGTTACTCAACTCTCTCTCAAGTCGCGAGACAATTTGTACTGAATTAAGGCTTAGAAGCCCGTCTTTACTAGGGTGTTTATAATTGGCACGATGATTGTATATGTAAAACCATGACTTCAATGGCGAAGTCCATTCGACATTTATACACCAGACACAAGCAAAGGCGCTTACAACGTATTTTACGTTGAGCGCCTTTTTTTGTGTCTACAGAAAAGGAAACACACATGAGACAAGTTATTACCAACCGTCGCTCTGCTTTTAAATGTGCATGCATTAGAAGTGTTTTGGTACTTGCGACTGGCTTTGCAGCAATGTCTTCATCATTAGCCAGTGCAGTTGAATACGCCGAAAAAGAAGAATTGAAATTCGGTTTTATTAAATTGACTGACATGGCGCCGCTGGCCATTGCCTACGAAAAAGGCTACTTCGAAGACGAAGGTCTATACGTCACACTCGAAGCCCAAGCAAACTGGAAAGTATTGCTTGATCGCACCATCGACGGCCAGTTAGATGGCGCACACATGTTAGCGGGTCAGCCCTTAGGTGCCACCATTGGTTTTGGTACGCAAGCGCATATCATCACTGCATTCAGTATGGATCTTAATGGCAACGGCATCACAGTATCTAACGATATTTGGGAGCAAATGAAGCCGCACATTCCTAAGCAAGCCGATGGTAAACCAGTTCATCCAATTAAAGCCGATGCGCTAAAGCCTGTGGTCGATAAACTCAAGGCCGAAGGTAAACCCTTTAAAATGGGTATGGTTTTCCCAGTATCAACGCACAATTATGAGCTGCGTTACTGGTTAGCGGCTGGCGGTATTCACCCTGGTTATTATGCGCCACATAAAGGCGACACCTCGGGCAATATCAATGCTGATGCCTTATTGTCTGTAACGCCTCCACCACAGATGCCAGCAACCATGGAAGCTGGCACAATTCACGGTTACTGCGTAGGCGAACCTTGGAACCAACAAGCAGTATTTAAAGGTATTGGTGTGCCAGTGATAACCGATTACGAAATCTGGAAAAACAACCCAGAAAAAGTATTCGGGGTGAGCAAAGAATGGGCTGATAAATATCCAATCACTCACAAAAAGGTGGTTAAAGCCTTGATTCGTGCTGCGTACTGGTTGGACGCTAACGATAACGGTAATCGTCCAGAAGCGGTGAAAATATTATCCAAGCCTAACTACGTGGGTGCTGATTACGACGTGATTGCCAACTCAATGACAGGCACATTTGAATACGAAAAAGGTGACAAGCGTGCGGTTCCCGATTTCAACGTATTCTTCCGCTACAACGCAACCTACCCCTATTACTCAGATGCTATTTGGTATTTAACGCAAATGCGTCGCTGGGGACAAATTTCAGAACCTAAGTCAGATGAATGGTTTATGGAAACAGCGAAGAAGGTTTATCGTCCAGACATCTATGCCAGCGCTGCCAAAGAGCTGATCAAAGAAGGCAAGTTATCTGCAAAAGATTTCCCAGATTTTGCCACTGAGACAGGTTTCAAGCCACCGCAAACAGAGTTTATTGATGAAATCACTTATGACGGTACACAACCCAATGCTTATCTTAAAAAGTTTAGCATCGGTTTAAAAAGTGATGAAAAAATATAATTCATGATCACGCAATAAAAAACAAGGTGCTGCGTTGTCTAGAAAAACTCAACACAGCCCTTGTTACCTGATTAATACATTAAGACCTATTGTTTTAGTAAATAAGTAAACCATGAGTTCGCACTCAAACGGAGTAAGTCATGAACATCAGCCTGTCGAATGTCGCTTGGCTAGAACCTGTAGTGAACGTTGCCAAAGGTAAAAATGTTGGCACCAATCTACAGATAATTTTTAAAAGTCTGGGTATTCCACTGGTGGGGATTTTGGTCTTTTTAGTGCTATGGTCAATTGCTGCCGATAGAATCGATACCTCGCTAGGGAAATTTCCTGGACCGGGTGAAGTTGCCACGCAAGCCAAAGGATTAATAAAAGAGCATAACGCCGAACGTATAAAGGCAGTTGCATTTTATGAACGCCAAGAGATACGTAATGCCGAACGTTCGGCTGCGGATCCAACGTATGAAGCAACCATTCGTCCTTACACAGGCAAGCCAACTTATATAGATCAAATTTTTACCAGTTTAATTACGGTAATGAGTGGTTTTATCTTAGCGTCAATCATTGCCATCCCATTAGGCATTGTTATTGGTTTAAGTGAAAATTTATACTCGGCTTTTAATCCAATTATTCAGGTATTCAAACCGGTATCTCCATTAGCATGGTTACCGATTGTGACGATGGTTGTGTCAGCCGTGTATGTTAGTGACGACCCCATGTTCCCTAAATCGTTTATTACTTCGATGATTACCGTGATGTTGTGTTGTTTATGGCCTACTGTCATCAATACCGCGGTCGGTGTTGCTTCTATCTCTAGAGATCTCATAAATGTGTCTGACGTACTGCGTCTAAGTTATTTCACCCACATTCGTAAAATCGTTATACCAGCGTCGATCCCTATGGTATTCACCGGTCTTCGTCTGTCGTTGAGTATTGCTTGGATGGTATTGATTGCCGCAGAAATGTTGGCGCAAAACCCAGGCTTAGGAAAATTTGTTTGGGACGAGTTTCAAAACGGTAGCTCCGACTCTATGGGTCGAATTATGGTTGCTATTGTCACCATTGGTTTAATTGGATTTGCCTTAGATCGCTTAATGCTAATGTTACAGCGTTATGTATCTTGGGATAAATCGTCAGCCACACGCTAGGAGATTATAATGAATCCGCTATTAGAATTGTCTGACGTAGGCATCGACTTTCCAACTCCCAATGGCCCTTTTTGTGCCTTACAGGGTGTTAACTTAAAAATCGCCAAAGGTGAATTTATTTCATTGATTGGCCATTCAGGCTGCGGTAAATCCACCGTTCTCAATATCGTTGCTGGTCTGTATAAAGCCACTAATGGCGGCGTTGTATTGGCTGGCAAAGAAGTGAATGAACCTGGTCCCGAACGTGCTGTGGTGTTTCAAAATCATTCTTTATTGCCATGGTTAACCGCTTATCAAAACGTAGAGCTTGCGGTACAAAAAGTATTCAAAGGAAAGAAGTCCAAAGCGGAAATGAAGGCTTGGATTGAACACAATTTAAATCTAGTGCACATGGGTCATGCCATGCACAAACGCCCCGATGAAATATCGGGTGGGATGAAACAGCGTGTTGGTATTGCTCGTGCGCTTTCAATGGAACCAAGTGTCTTATTATTAGATGAGCCCTTTGGCGCACTCGATGCTCTGACTAGGGCACATTTGCAAGACTCATTAATGGAAATTCAAAAAGATCTCGACAGTACCGTCATTATGATTACCCACGATGTTGACGAAGCGGTATTACTTTCTGACCGTATTGTGATGATGACCAATGGTCCGTCTGCCACAGTTGGCGAAATATTACACGTCGAACTAGAACGACCGCGCAATCGTATTCAGCTTGCCGACGATCCTACTTATAACAAATATCGTCAACAGGTATTAAGCTTCTTATATGAAAAGCAACGCAAGGTTGAAACCGCTTAAATAGAGATAAACGCTATATAAATACACTTTAATAACGAATTAATTTATTAATTCGTCATGGTAACTGTTTTTTTTACAACCTTAACTACTACTTTCAAATTAACTACAAAATAGGCTTCGACAAAGGAGAATGCCATGAAAACTCAAAAGACCCTACTGGCTTTAGCATTAAGCTTAGCAGCAACTGGCGCGGCCAATACGGCACTCGCTGATGCTATCAGTGATGGTGATTTTTATGCCGATGTTAATCTACGATTTGAATCTTCAGATTTGGATGACCCAGCAGATAATAAAACAGCCAATGCGCTAATCGCTGATACCGCCTTTGGTTACGAAAGCAAAGACTTCTCTGGTTTTAAAGTATTAGCCGAGTACGAAGTGGTAAATGCTATTATTGACAATTATGCGCCAGAAACTGCTGGCTATGATGTGGTTGCCGATCCAGAAGTACGTGAATGGAACCGTGCGCAATTGAGTTATAACAAAGAAG
>JARGOI010000045.1:2396-6682 GCA_029212275.1 Thalassolituus sp. | reverse complement strand
GCCGATCCAGAAGTACGTGAATGGAACCGTGCGCAATTGAGTTATAACAAAGAAGGCATTACTGCGACCGTCGGTCGTCAGCGTATTATTTTAGACAATGCTCGCTTTGTCGGTAACGTCGGCTGGCGTGCCAACGAACAAACTTACGATGGTGCCAGTTTAAAATTAGTAAATGGCCCTGTTGAGTTTTTCTTTGCTTATATCGATCAAGTCAACAGCATCTTGCCAGCGCTAGATATGGACACCAACAGTAAGTTGTTCAATCTTGGCTACAGCACTCCAATTGGTAAAATATCGGGTTATGGCTATCTGCTAGATGATCAAGATAGAGATATTCAAACCGATACTGTTGGTGCACGTTTCTCTGGTAAAGCGGCGATGGATACTGTCAGCTTTACTTATACCGCAGAATACGCAGCTCAAGAGAAAGAAGCCAATGCAGGCAACAACGATGCCGAATACATGGCATTGGAACTAGGCGTAGAAGCCAAAGGCGCAACGTTCGCCATTGGTAACGAAACCTTAGGCAGCGATGACGGTGCGTATGGCTTCCAAACACCACTGGCCACCAAACATGCATTCAATGGTTGGGCAGATATGTTCTTGGCCACTCCTGCGGATGGTTTAAGCGACACCTATATCAAAGTTGGTGGAAATGCGAAAGGCGTTAAATTGCTTGCCGTTTATCACGACTTTAAAGCCGATGAAGGCAGCAACGATTATGGTACCGAACTGGACTTGTTAGCCGTTAAAAAATTCGGAAACTATACCGTTGGTGCTAAATACGCTAGCTACAAAGCAGAAGACGTAAAAGTAGATGACGATAAAGTATGGTTATGGGTTCAGACCAAGTTCTAAGATAGTTTTTTAAAAACTGTTTAGAGTTACTAAATATCGTTACGTTTACTCTATCATTAGAACAGCGGCCGGAATTTCCGGCCGTATTTATTTTCTAGAATGGCAGCAATGCAGTGTTGATGCAGCAGGTACAGTAGATGACAAAGCAGTTAGTGATTATTGGCAATGGCTCGGCGGCTAATCGCGTTCTCGAAGAACTCGATCTGCATCATCCATTTGATCAAATTACCGTCATTAGCGATGAACGTATCCCCCACTACAATCGCATTATGTTATCGCCGCTGCTGGCCAATGAAACGACGTTAGCCAACATTACGCCACACGATGCTACTTGGTACAACGAGCGTCGAATACATATTATTTATGGTGATGCCGCTCAATCAGTCGATACCGAAAAAAATTTCGTAATTACCCAAACTGGCAAAACAATACACTACAGTGAGTTAGTGTTTGCGACAGGCAGCCGTTCGTTTATTCCGCCAATACCTAGGGCCAATCAGCCTGCGGTTATAGGTTTTCGTGGCATGAACGATGTCGATGCCATGCTCAGTCAACTTGAACATCTGCAACATGCCACCGTCATTGGTGCAGGCTTACTTGGAGTAGAAGCCGCGGTTGGCTTACGCCAACGAGGTGTAGAGGTGACGCTTATGCACCGTAACTCGGTACTCATGAATAGACAATTAGACAACACCGCCTCTCAGGTATTAACGCACGCACTGAATGATCGTGGTATAGACGTAATTACTGGTGCTAATCCGGTCGCCATCAATACACGTGTTGGAGTTACTAACGCTGTTGAATACAGGTTAGCGAATGACGCCTCCAATACCTTAAATACGCTAGAAACACAGTTGGTTATTTTTGCTACCGGCATCACCCCAAACACCGAGCTTGCTGCTGCTTCAGGATTACGGACCAACCGCGGTATCTGTGTCGACGCCCAGATGAAAACATCAGTAAATAATATTTATGCATTAGGTGAGTGCTGTGAATTTGATGGAATCACCTACGGCTTAGTGGCGCCGATCTGGAATCAGGCAAAAGTTGTCGCCTCTGCGTTAAAAGAGCAACCTCACGAGAGTTATTGTGAACAAACGCATCTGACAAAATTAAAAGTCTCTGGCCTCGACGTACATAGCATTGGTGAATATGCGTCAGAAGACCTCAATGACACCATGGTGTATCAAGATTTATCTTTGGGTATTTATAAGAAGCTAATTATTAAAGAGAATAAAATCGTCGGTGTACTCTGTGTGGGTGACATCACGGATAGTAACTGGTATTACCAATTAATGATCAATAATACCGACATACAATCACTGCGTGCCGCCTTATTGCTTGGTCAGTCTTACTGTGAATGTGCTGAATAGTTTGGATAAGCGTAACGCTAAAACTAATTTATGATCTGCTAGATAAAGAAAAGATAAAAATCTAAACACGTCGTAGGTTATCAACCCTACGACGCGGTTATTTCTAAAAGGTGGTATTTCAGCCAGCAGTCCCTACTTCAACCATCCCTTTCTGTACTCTAACAGGATAGGTTTTAACACTGATCGCTTCATCTTCTAAGCATTCACCAGTAATCAAATCAAAGTGCTGTTTGTACAAAGGTGATGCAACCACCGGACGATTTTTTAAACTTCCAGTTATTCCACGCGATAATACATTTGCTTCACCAAAGGGGTCGTAATTACTAATGGCATAGACAGTAGTACCAGAGCCATATCTAAATACAGCAACCTGTTCGCTATTAACCAAGGCGCAAACACCAGTATCTGGCTTAATGTCTTCTACTGGACATATGGATGTCCAGACCAACGTAGCCTCATTTTCGATTTTAGAGTCAGTCATCTCAACTTCCTATTCATTCTTAAATTTCTATACGCTATTTAATTTCTAGCGGGGTGATTACTCAAAGTTTTTGATAAACACGCACATATGTTATTCATTAGGTGCTTCAACTAGCTCAATGCGCTCGGCAATCGTAGCAGGACGACGCTGACCACGCTCACGTACAAAGGCTAAATTGCTATCTTGTTGATCGGCATTAATATAGTGACTAAAGCGTTTCAATTTCTCTGGACTTTCAATAGTAGTTTTCCACTCACATTGGTAAGTGCCAACGACTTTAGTCATTTCAGATTCCAGTTCTGTGGCAATATTTAATGAGTCTTTAATGACCACATCTTTTAAATAAGATAAGCCACCTTCCATATTTTCCATCCAAACGGAAGTACGCTGTAAACGCTCGCCAGTGCGCACGTAGAACATTAATACACGATCTATGTACTTAACCAGAGTCTCATCATCTAACTCGGTAGCAAATAAATCGGCATGGCGTGGACGCATACCACCATTACCACACACATAAAGATTCCAACCTTTCTCGGTCGCAATCACACCAATATCTTTCGACTGAGCTTCGGCACATTCACGCGTACAACCTGATACGCCAAACTTAATTTTATGGGGCGCGCGCAAACCTTTATAGCGATGCTCTAAAGCCACCGCCATCGATACCGAATCGAGTACGCCATAACGACACCAAGTACTGCCGACACAAGATTTAACCGTACGCAAAGATTTGCCATACGCGTGACCTGTTTCCATGCCGGCATCAATGAGTTTTTCCCAAATTAATGGCAGTTCGTGAAGTTGCGCACCGAATAAATCGATGCGTTGCCCACCGGTAATTTTGGTATATAAATCAAATTCTTTCGCCACTTCTCCAATCGCAATCAGTTTATCTGGAGTAATTTCACCACCAGGTACTCGTGGTACAACAGAATAAGTACCGTCTTTCTGCATATTTCCTAAAAAAATATCGTTGGTGTCTTGCAGCGGCATTAAGTCGTCTTTAAGCACGTACTCATTATGGTATGACGCTAAAATAGATCCAATCGTAGGCTTACATATTTCACAACCGTGACCTTCGCCATGACTTTCCAATACTTGCGAAAATTGGGTATAGCCTTTAATACGAATAATGTCTGCCAACCCTCTGCGTGTGTAAGCAAAATGCTCACACAAATCATTATTCACTTCGACACCTAAGTTTTCTAACTCAGCATCCATCACCTGCTTAACCAGTGCGGCGCAACCACCACAACCGGTACTGGCTAAGGTTTCTTTCTTGAGATCACCCATCGTGCAGCAACCGGCTTGCACCGCCGTATTAATTTGTCCTTTAGTCACATCAAAGCATGAGCAAATTTGTGCAGTGTCTGGCAAGGCAGTCACACCTAAGCCCGCAGGCATTTCATCACCTATTGCTGGTAAAATAAGCGCCGCTGGATTTCCGGGAATATCCATATCGTTGAGCATTAACTGCAATAAGGTGCCATAAGAATCCGAGTCACCTATTAACACGGCACCTAATAATTTTTTACCATCGGCCGACACCACCAAACGCTTATATACCTCGG
>JARGOI010000045.1:0-2296 GCA_029212275.1 Thalassolituus sp. | reverse complement strand
GCACCTAATAATTTTTTACCATCGGCCGACACCACCAAACGCTTATATACCTCGGTAATATCGTCATTAAAAATATAGCTTTTTGAGCCAGCGGTGCGACCGTGGGCATCTCCGATAGAGGATACTTCGACGCCGAGTAATTTGAGTTTGGTGCTCATATCTGCACCAACAAACGAAAGCTTAGGTTCAGTGTGACTGATTAGCGTGGCGGCAATATGCTGCGCCGCAACTTTTGCCATCTGATAACCCGGAGCGACTAAGCCGTAAATACGGTTATCCCATAAAGCACATTCACCAATCGCGTATATATCTTCTTCGGAAGTCTGACAGTAATCGTTGATAACAATGCCACCACGATCGCCAACCACTAAGCCGAACTTACGCGCTAACTCGTCTTGTGGACGAATACCTGCAGAAAATAAAATCATGTCCGTTTCTAAATGCGAGCCATCGGTGAAATTCATCCGATAGCGACACTCTTCACCCGCAACAATTTCACTGGTATTTTTCTCGGTATGAACAGACACACCTAATTCTTCGATTTTACTACGAAGTAACTTGCCGCCGCCTTCATCTAACTGCACTGCCATTAAGCGCGGTGCGAATTCAACCACATGGGTATCAAGACCCGCTTCTTTAAGTGCGTTTGCAGCTTCTAACCCCAACAACCCACCGCCGACCACGACACCTGTTTTCGATACCTTGGCAGAAGCTTCAATGGCTTCTAAGTCTTCAATGGTGCGATACACCAAGCAATGTGGTTGATCTTTACCAGGAATGGGCGGTACAAACGGATAAGAACCCGTAGCAAGAATAAGTTTGTCATACCCTTCAACGCGACCACTGGCGGTGGTGATGGTTTTATTATCCGCATCAAATTCAACGACTTTATCGTTAAGAATGTATTTTACACCCAAGGAGTCGTATTCGGAGGCAGAAGTTAAAGAGAGATCTTCGGCGGTAGCGCCAGAAAAATATTTACTTAGCTGTACACGATCGTAAGCTAATCGAGGTTCTTCAGAAAAGGTGGTAATTTCTATTTGGGAAGAATGTTCAGAAGTGGCGAAATTATTGATAAAGTTGTGACCAACCATGCCGTTGCCAACGACGATAATGCGTTTCTTGCTCATAGTGATGTTCTCTTATTTCAACATAAAACTCCTTGGGCGCATCGTTGCTCTACATCGCCACAACGCCATTGTTGTGAGATACATCAACTTTGGTTTTGCAAAGTTAGTGCCAACGTATTAAGTACCGGGACAACCATCATAAAAGCTTAATTTTGCTAGTATTTATATAGTCGATCAATTCCTCAGAACAAGGTTGGGAAGATTAAACCCCACACTATACGCACTAAAAATAAACACCAGACACAATAACGCACCAAAACAAAACAATAGTTTGATGGTTTTCTGAATATGCCGAATCGCTCTGTGACGATGTTATGCAAATGGTAGAAAGAAAATAACTGAGACCACTTAATTAGTTATTCCACCAAGAAGCCCGAATAGACTCGATCACGCAGCATTGCCTCCTAGGTATAGTTATCGTTTTTCAAATGTTCCGAAGTACATTAATGAAAGTTGGCACTTTATTTGATAGTAATTAAATGAATGTGTTACTAGGGTACATGCCCTCTCCTACATTCTTACGCCAGGATGGTGTAACGTTTTGTGTTGTGTTATGAGCATTGGCGCTCACAGTCTTCTTTGAAAAAAGAAAGATTGTGGGCGTTTTTTTTTACAGGAAAGAAAATGAAAAAAGATTTGTTAGTCACAGAAACTACTTGCCCCTATTGTGGGGTCGGCTGTGGCGTGACCATTACACAAACGAATCAACAACTACAACCTGTTTCTGGTATGAGTAAGCACCCTGCAAATTTTGGTCGCTTGTGTGTTAAAGGTTCTGCCTTACACGAAACGGTTGATCATCAGCAGCGTCTGTTGTTTCCCACAATGAATGGCAAGTCAACTTCATGGGAAACGGCACTTACCTTAGTAGCTGATAAAATTCGCCAAGTCATTAACGATCACGGACCTGACGCCGTCGCATTTTATGGTTCTGGTCAGTTATTGACTGAAGACTATTATGTCGCCAATAAGTTGATGAAAGGCTTTATTGGCAGTGCCAATATGGATACTAATTCACGTCTTTGTATGGCCTCCGCCGTAGCATCTTATAAACGTTCGCTCGGTTCGGATACCGTGCCCGGTAATTACGAAGACTTAGAGTTAGCCGACTTATTAATCATTACCGGCAGCAATGCCGCATGGGCGCACCCTATTTTATTTCAGCG
>JARGOI010000501.1 GCA_029212275.1 Thalassolituus sp. | reverse complement strand
GTGGTCGATCGTGTTGAACAAGTGACCAATGACGAATCTATGGCCATGGCACATCGTCTGATGTCAGAAGAAGGCATACTGGCTGGAATTTCTTGCGGTGCCGCCATGTCTGCGGCGTTGAGATTGGCAAATGAGCCTGAGTACGCAGACAAAATGATCGTGGTCGTATTACCAGATTCTGGTGAACGCTACCTCACCTCCCCTTTGTTTGCAGGTGCATATGCTCAAATGGATGATTAATAACGTCATTCAAAAACAAATAACGCAACCCCATGAAAAGAGGCATTAATGATGCGAGACAATAATTGATGCCTTCGTTTCAGGATGACTTTTTCGTCAATAATTTATTGAGCGATAGCCAAGCAGACAGCATCGAGCTCCTTAATGGCAATATGCGCTATTATCCTCATTTTTTGTCAGAGGCAGATGCCCATTCCTTGATGGATCAATTAATGTCGGAGATTGCTTGGCAATCAGGCGAGGTCACCCTTTACGGTAAGTCGCACTACATCCCTAGATTGCAGGCTTGGCTGGGAGAATCTGCTTACGCGTATCGATATTCAGGTCATACCCTAGTCTCAGAGACGTGGCCAAATTCATTAAGCTCACTGGCACAGCAAATTTCAATCCTAAGTCAGTGCGATTTTAATACGGTACTTGGCAACTTATACCGAAATGGTCAAGACAGTATGGGCTGGCATGCCGACGACGAACCAGAACTGGGACACTTCCCCGTCATCGCTTCATTGTCATTAGGGGCAGAACGCGACTTTGTCTTGCGCCCCATAGGCGAAACCCGTCAATCAGCAAAAATTTCTTTAGCCCACGGCAGTTTATTAATAATGAACGCGGGTATGCAGTCCCGTTGGCAACATGCACTGCCAAAACGAGCTCGATGCAACGCGCCTCGTATGAACCTGACGTTTCGCAAAATTGTAGACAATATTAATGATTGAACTCGGCCTGCAGCTGTATGGTGAAGACTGGGGTCATTGCCCAATTATCTTCTTCTCGCCAAACCATTTGCGGATACAGGTTAAGAAACATCCACTCACGGTAGACTTTTCTGCGTAAACGCACACCCGTATCGTAAGAAATCATATTCAGAGCATCTTCCGTATTGGCATTGGCGCCAAAAATTAGCGCAACAGCCGTTTTGGGGCTTAATTTCTCGTATAAACCCATTCCATACTTCAAATCAACATAATCATTATTAAGTAAGTATTCTGCGTTCAAACCTACCCTTACCAAGCGATAGAAGCCCACCGGGTAATCGAAACGAACATCCGACTGGGCTCCATAACCCTCACTTGAGTAATAATTTAATTCTTGCGAAACCCTAGCATTCCAAGTATCAAAATAAATATTTCTTCGTGCACGTAAACGAGCAAAAGGATCAGGCGGGACACCCCAGCGAATACCGGTATCCGCAGTTGTACGCCATTGTAATGACTCACGAATAATGAACCGCAAGGCCGACGAGTAATTGGTGTTGTTGACACTGTCGATAGGATCTTGATTACCAATGTCGTCATCTTCAGATTGCAGCAATAAATTAAGACGGCGATTGGTATTGGGTAATTCTAAATTAACATTCACGCCAAATTTGTAGGCAACCTGCTCGCCTTCTTCAAAGCGACTTTCTAAAGAAATCCTACCGCGGCTGCCTGGAGAATCGTAATCGAGAGCGTCGTCATTGAAAAACATACCGACAAATGCGTTATCAATGCCAGTGGATAATGTATCTAGGTTTTTGACAACCCAACTGCGTGAGCGGTCAATGCCGGAATCCTTAGATGACAGAGGTGCTTCGGGGGCAACATATTCTGGAAATTCGGGTTCATCGGGCGGAATATAAGGTTGCGACCAACTCCCCCATACCAAGGTAGACTGAGAAAGAAATAAAAATAAGGTCAGTGTTGTGAACTTCATAATCACACTGGATCGTGGTGAATCATGACTTCCGCTTTAGGAAATTTTTCCATAATTTTTTTCTCCATGCCGTCACCAATATCATGAGCCTTGCGCAAACTTTGATCACCCTTCAGTTCGAGATGAAACTGGATAAATTGCATTAAGCCAGACTGGCGAGTTTTAAGATCATGAAATCCATGCACGCCCTCAGTACCTAAGATGATGTCTTTAATTTGCTGCTCTTCATCATCGGACAT
>JARGOI010000500.1 GCA_029212275.1 Thalassolituus sp. | reverse complement strand
TGAGCTTGGCAGTATTAATCGCTACGGTAATTATGTATCGCAGAGAGCAAAAGGAGCTGTCCGGTCATTAGGCCGGACGTTCTATTTTTTTAAACTTTTCTTTTTATCTGATCTTTCGTTATCACCCTCTTACTTTCTATGTTTATTCTCTAAATACGCAAAAAGCTGCCAACCGCGAAGAGCATGGTTGGCTGAAGCCAAAGCAGGCGATAAATGCCTGATCAATTCGCCAACAAATACTCTGATGAATAATCAAATATACCTTAGGGGTTCACTTTTGCTCAATAATGCCTAAAGTGACTAGCTATCAACCTCCTTTGCACTATTGGTTTCTATGCTTCCGAAAACGCTCCAACATCACTGGCAACACCTACAAATCACCATCGCCGACACCTTCACACATCATGGCTTAGATTGGTTGGAATTGTGGAAAAGCCTAGAGCACGATCAACAACAGCGACTGCAAAAAGTCCTCTGTCTGAGCGATTACGTGGTCGATTCGCTGTCGCATCAAGGCGACTATTTCGCCAATGCGCTGCGCTCCGATTCGATTTCTCAACCGCTGCAACGTGCCGATTTCAGCCGTTGGTTGGATGAGTTTGCGCAAAACGCCAAAACCGAAGACGACTGGCATGTGGCTCTGCGCCATCTCCGCCGCCGCGCCATGGTGCACATTATTTGGTGCGACCTCCTCAGAATAGCAAACACCTTAGACACCACGCGCACACTGTCGGAATTAGCCGATGAGTGCGTATGTCGTAGCCTCGAGTTTCTTGCCACCGACCTGCATACTCGTCATGGCAAACCCATGGGAAAAGAAAGCAATACAGAGCAGCAGTTACTCGTGCTCGGCATGGGAAAACTGGGGGCTTACGAACTAAATCTAAGCTCAGACATTGACCTTATTTTCACTTACCCAGAAAGCGGCAATACCTCTGGGCCTAGAGTCATCAGCAACCAAGAATACTTTGTGAAGCTGGGGCAAAAATTAATACAGGCGTTAGATAAACAAACCGTCGATGGTTTTGTTTTTCGTACCGACATGCGCCTGCGACCTTTTGGCGACAGCGGCCCATTGGTGATGAACTTCGCCTCATTAGAAAATTATTACGCCACCCAAGGTCGCGATTGGGAGCGCTATGCCATGGTGAAAGCGCGCGTGATGAATGGCGAATCCAGCCCCGATGCAAAAGAATTACTCAGCATTTTGCGCCCCTTTACCTATCGAGTGTATGTCGATTTCAGCGCCTTTGCGTCACTACGCTCGCTGAAAGAGATGATCAACGCCGAAGTGCGGCGGCGCGGGCTAGAAAACAACATTAAACTCGGCGCTGGCGGCATTCGCGAAATCGAATTTATCGTACAGGCCTTTCAATTAATTCGTGGTGGTCAAGATCGTCTATTGCAAAGTCGTGGCCTGTGTCGAGTTTTGGATATTTTAGGCGCAGAAGGCTATTTGCCACTTGATGCTTGCCAGCAGTTGCGTCAAGCGTATCTGTTTTTACGCGATAGCGAACATGCTATTCAAGCCTTAGCCGATGAACAAACTCAACAACTGCCTGACAATGATCTTGATCAAGCTCGCGTGGCATGGGCATTTGGATATGAAGAGTGGGACTCGTATTTAACTCAACTGACACAACATCGCGCACACGTTAGCCTGCATTTCGATCACATCGTCGCCGATGACCAAGACCAAGAGAAAACCTCTGACTCCGTTGCACTGGCATGGATCGATTGCTGGCATGGCGAATTGGATGGTGACGCTGAAATCGCTTTTTTAATGCAGTTTCCGTGTGATGATTTCGATGCCATCAAAAAAATCTTAGCCGTTTTCAGAGAATCGCGCGCCGTGCGCAGCATGCAAGCGATTGGTCACGATCGCCTAGAAGAACTGATGCCCTTACTGTTACGTCAGGTCTGGCAGCAACAAGCTCCGGCCATTGCGTTAGAGCGGTTGATTCCCTTATTAGAAGCCGTGCTCAGACGAACCGCGTATTTGGTACTGCTGAAAGAAAATCCGCAAGCGCTAGAGCAGTTGGTGCGTTTGTGTAGCGCCTCTAGCTGGGTGGCACAATACATTACCGACACTCCGCTGTTGCTCGATGAATTATTAAACGTACGTAATTTATACCGCTTGCCGACGGCGGCAGAATTACGCGAGGAACTGCATTT
>JARGOI010000499.1 GCA_029212275.1 Thalassolituus sp. | reverse complement strand
TCCAAAGATGTGTATGAAGTGGTCAGTAAAAGCCTAAGTTAAACGATTATTCTCACCTTTAGTCTGTTTTTACCAGCAGGAAGCTTGGTAGCAGACTAAACTGTGTTAATTAATAAAAACAAAATTTTAGGATTCTCTCTATGCATTTCTTCTTTGAGTCTTTTCTTGGTCAACGGTTCACGCCGAAGCGACTCCGTGCTCGAGAGAGTATTATTCTGATTATGTTACTTGTTGCCTCAGTTTCGGTTAACGCACAATGGCAAGATCCCCTTAAGTCTCCCGCTATGACTACCATGAAAGCGCATACAGAACTGCTGCTTGACGTCACCTTGGCCGACGCACGTGTTGTCGCAGTCGGAGCGTATGGCAATATTATCTATTCCGATGATGACGGTGTGACTTGGCGTCAAGCGCAAGTGCCCGTATCCGTCACCCTAACGGCGGTCAATTTTATAGACCAACAACATGGTTGGGCGGTAGGACACGATGGCGTAATTTTAACCAGCATGGATTCTGGGGAAACTTGGCAAGTTCAGTTTGATGGTTACGCTGCGAATGAAGCAATGGCTGCCACACTGCAAACGTTAGTAGCAGACGCTGAAGATCAAATAGAACAGATGCAGATGTCTGCTGATGACGGCCAAGTAGATTCCCAAGCGTTAAATGACGCACGCAGCCAACTCGATAATCTTGCGCTCGGTTACGATGATGCTTTGTACGACGTAGAAACTGGTTCTACACGTCCATTCTTGGATGTTGAGTTTGTGGATGCCCAGCGCGGTTTTGCCATTGGTGCTTACGGCATGGCGTTTATGACCAATGATGGCGGACAAACTTGGAAAGATTTTTCTCAATCACTGCCAAATCCTTTTCGTATGCACTTAAACGCCATCAGTGTTAACAAAGCGTCGGGTAAGTTATCCATCGTCGGAGAATCGGGCATGATGTTTAGCTCAAACGATAATGGCGACACTTGGCAATTACAACCAGTACCTTACACCGGTTCATTGTTCGGACTGCTCACCTTAGACGCTGAGCAATGGTTGTTTGGTTTGCGCGGTCATGTGTTTCATTCCGTCGACAATGGTAATAACTGGCAAGAAGTGGCTGCAGATAAAGAGCAAACTTTGATGAATGGGGTATTCGATCAACAAGCGCTGGTGTTAGTGGGTAACGGCGGCTTGGTATTGACGAAACGTCCTAATGAAACAGCATTTTCTCAACAGTATTTGGCGGGTCGTGAATCTAACGCTGCAGTCATAAAAGCGCAGAATAATAATTATATTTTGGCAGGGGAATACGGTATTCGTCTTTTATCTACATCGTTTGAACCACTAAAAAGCCAAATTCGCATGGTGAAAGCAGGAGACAAAGATGAGTAAGACCAATCAGGGCAAGCCGAGCGAAGCAGAAAATTCAGAATTAGAGCTAGCGTCTTACGATGTTAAACCCAGTGACTTTGATGTTGATAAAGCACCTTGGTTAGAGAAGTTTATTTTCACCTTCCGTTTTCCTGTATTACTGCTTCTATTGCTGCTTACGGCCATCTTTGGTTACGGCTTAACCAAGGTGAGCTTGGATGCCAGCATCGAAAAGTACATTCCGTTAAATCATCCTTATATTCAAAATTATCTGCAATACAAGGACGAAATGAAAAGTGGTGTAGCCAATGTCAAAATTGCCATTGAAACTACCGACGGTGATATTTTTAGTGCGGATTATTTAGAAACCCTTAGCAAAATAAGCGACGAAGTCTTTTATATTAACGGTGTTGATCGTTCTGGGATGCAGTCATTATGGACACCCAACGTACGCTGGACCGAGGTGACCGAAGAAGGATTTCAGGGCGGCCCGGTAATTCCAAGTACCTACGATGGGTCGCCAGATAGCTTAGAAAACGTGCGCCAGAACGTGCTCAAATCTGGCCAAGTAGGACGTCTGGTTGCCAACGATTTTACGTCATCCATCATTGATATCCCGCTGACCGAATTAAACCCTGATACGGGTGAAAAACTGAGTTATTCGGAGTTTAGCCAAGCACTAGAAGAAAAAGTACGACAAAAGTTCGGTGGTGATCAGTACCGCATATACATCACGGGTGTACCGAAAAAACTTGGTGATTTGCTTGAAGGCGCTCGCTCAATTGGTTTGTTTTTTATCTTAGCCATTGGCTTTACTGCGA
>JARGOI010000498.1 GCA_029212275.1 Thalassolituus sp. | reverse complement strand
ACCCCACTCGAACTAGTTTGTTTGGTGAAAGCGTCGTCAATACTGAATTCCTAGATAACATTGTCACAACTATCGAAGTTCTTGAGAATAATGACGTTACTATCATAGGTGGTCCTACTGGCGATAGCTTTGCGGCAGATTTTTATCTGACCAGTGGTGCCATTGGTTTGCAAAATGCTGACGGTGAAGATACTGCTAAATTGATTAATTCTTTCACTGCATACGGTGGGTTTCGATCGATTGAGGCTTCAATCAAACGAGTCGATGAAGTTGCTAGCACTGGTGCAACAGGCGATTTTATTCTAGTTAATAGCACTATTAGATTGGGTATCGAAGATTTAGATTTAGATGCGTCTCCGCTGAGTTTGAGATTAGAGGATGCCGTGATTGCAGGACCTGGTTATTTGCAGCGCGATGAAAAAATTGCAAACGAAGCGGGCGACATGGTCGATGTAAACAGTGCAGATGAGAAAAGAGAATCTTATCTTGCGACCATTTATACCGATATTTACTCACAAGAAAACGACGGTAATGAAGTTGTTGTTAGTTTGATGACGAATGAACCTGGCTATAACGTATTCGACATTGATATGCCGAAAGTATTTATTGGTGGCAGCCCTATTGGATCGTTGAGTATTGATAATTTAGACTTGAGTAACGTAATGATTACCATCTCAGGTCGCGATGATGCGCCAGCGCCAGTCACGGTTACCCAGTAATCGGATCTAACCTTGAATTTATGAAAAACACTTAAACATGTTTCAATGTAATCTAAAAAAGGAGCCAAGAGGCTCCTTTTTTTCGTCTAGCAAATAAGTAATGTGGTTGATTACATATTTGGATAGTTTGGACCACCACCACCTTCTGGTGTTACCCAAGTGATGTTCTGGGCTGGATCTTTAATATCACAGGTTTTGCAGTGAACACAGTTTTGCGAGTTGATTTGGAAGCGCGGACCTGTGGCTTCTTCAACAATCTCATACACACCAGCAGGGCAGTAACGCTGAGCAGGTTCATTGTACAAAGGAAGGTTTTTAGCCACCGGAATGCTTGGATCCATCAATTTAAGGTGACAGGGCTGGTCTTCCGCATGATTCACGTTGCCAATGAATACCGAATCTAACTTGGCGAAGCTGAGTTTGCCATCGGGTTTTGGGTAATCAATTTTTTTACACTCCGAGGCCTTCTTCAGAGTTGCGTGATCGGGCGTAGTGTCATGCAGATTGACAGGAATAGGGAATATATTCTGATCGATGAAGTTAAACGCCGCACCACCAAATGTGCCGAATTTATGCATAGCTGGGCCGAAGTTGCGCTCACGATGCAATTCTTTGTAAGCCCAAGACGCTTCGAATGCATCTTTATATTCGTTAATCTCGTCATTCGCGCGACCGTCGACGATCGCTTTGAACATCTCTTCTGCAGCAACTAAACCGCTTTTCATTGCTGTGTGTGTGCCCTTGATTTTGGAATAATTCAAAGTGCCGGCATCACAGCCAACCAACAGTCCGCCAGGGAAAGTCATTTTAGGCAGAGAGTTCAAACCACCTTTAACAATGGCACGCGCACCGTAAGATACACGCTTGCCGCCTTGTAGGAACTGACTTAGCACGGGGTGGTGTTTCATACGTTGAAACTCGTCAAAGGGACTGACGTGTGGGTTGCTGTATGACAAGTCAGTAATCAAACCTACTACAATTTGATTATTCTCTAAGTGGTACAAGAAAAAACCACCGGTAGAGCTCGACTCGCTTAGTGGCCAGCCGGTGCCGTGCAATACCAAACCTTCTTGATGTTTTGCAGGATCAATATCCCAAAGCTCCTTGATACCAATGCCGTAATGCTGAGGGTCTTTACCCGCATCAAGATTAAAACGCGCAATGAGCTCTTTACCTAAGTGGCCGCGACAGCCTTCAGAAAAGACGGTGTATTTTGCCCTCAATTCCATGCCTGGCATGTAGCTATCTTTTTCACCGCCATCTGCTGCAACGCCCATATCACCAGTGATAACGCCTTTTACCGCGTCGTCTTCGATAATCAGTGATGCGGCAGGGAAACCTGGGTAGATTTCAACGCCCAAGTTCTCAGCTTGCTCACCCAGCCAACGGCAGACATTACCCAAAGAGACAATATAATTGCCATCATTGTGCATCGACTTTGGGATGCTCCAATGGGGCGCTTTGA
>JARGOI010000497.1 GCA_029212275.1 Thalassolituus sp. | reverse complement strand
TTTAGATGAGTTTTGATCGAATTTCTAAACAAGGATAACCTTTGCCTCGTTAATATCATCTCCTCTATACCGTGCTCTTATATTCGACCGGTACCGTAACTTCTAAGTGTTTAGAAATTTTTTATTAGATAATTCAGTGTGATAGACAAAATTTGGTACACAAAAGTAGTGTCCAAAAGATATGGATATTCTCTTTCTATCTGTGATTCTGTATCCCAAGCAGAAGTTTATATGTTTGAATGGAAATGAACTTAGAGGCAGTTTGAAATTTTTCAAAGTGTCTATTTCTGCAACATGTGCTCTAAAGTAAAGGACGTTGTAGGCCATTGTTTTGCATACACACCAATAAAAGTGTCTAATTAATCTCCGATAAATAACTAAAAAAACAACTTCGAAAAGGAACTCTCTTATGCCAGTTTTTCCACGTTTAGTTGCTCTATCTACGGTGCTTTTTAGCTCAGTATTCTTAACCGCTTGCGGTGGAGAATCGTATACATCGGCAGAACTTTCAGCCATGTATCCTGACATCAGTGCCACCAGCACCAAACCAGAAGATGCCGAAATTTTATGCCCATTCCAACGGCTGTTAAAACGTTCGGGCATTTTGGATGATGCTATTGAAAAAGGTTCGTTTGAAATTAGAAATAGAACTCTGACCGCTGCCGCCGAAGTTTTTGGCTGCACCAGTGTTGCTTGTGGCTCGGCAATCAGTTACGCCAGTACAGCACAAGGAAACTGGCGCACTATTGAACTCGACCGCCTCCATGAAGCAGGACTGTTATCTCATAATTGTGGTTTACAGTTTGATTTTGGTGGCATCACAGTCAGTGATACTCGCCGTGCTGCTACCTTGAATCGTCTAGCCGAATTGGCGGTTGACGGTCGCTTGGTTTATGAAGATTTAATGACTGTTAAGCAGGAAACTTGTGACCAAGAAGGCGTCGATATGACTGTATTTGGAGAGACCGAAGTGAAGCTTATTTATGCTTACTTGGGTGGTCCAGAACGTGACTATATTGAATACAGCGATGTGGATAAGTTTTTTCATGCGACTATGCCTGACTATAAAGCTACTGGATATGTGAATGTCAGTTTGATTGGTCAAGTACAATAAACTGAATCTTTAGCGTGTCTTCTAGTAACTCGGAATAAGTCTAATGTTATTGAACACACGGTTATTGAGTAGACGGTTATTGATACAGGGATGTCTAATAGCCGTTGTTTAATCCTCTTAGGCGTATGTTGGGTTAGCACGAAGTACGTAACCCAACATTATTAGCACCTTGAAATACTCTCTCGTTCAAGCACTCGATTCAATTTCATTATCTGCTTAGGTTTAACAAAATATTACTCTGACGCATTTGTTAAAAACAGAATTGAACTTCGTCACGACCACTTCGTCTCTATAAGACATCGTTTGCCAAGAATGGGTATTTCTTTGCGTAAAAAATAACTCATCACTTCTTATCTGGCCAGGCTATGTGGTAAACCTATATGGTAAACCTATGTTTCAGACCCAGCGGAATTAAAAATTGCTTATGACCTTTTCTTTACCATCACAACATTTCTCGCTCGACCATCACTCCCTTCTTAACGAACTCAAACACAGTTCGAAAAATTTTCTGATCATACAAGATCTTGATGGCGTTTGTATGAGGTTAGAACGTGATCCTAAACAACGACGTTTGGATGAGAATTATATTCGCGCATCCAGAAAATTGGCTGGTCATTTTTACGTACTTACTAATGGTGAGCATACTGGCAATCGTGGTGTTAATACCATCGTAGATCAGTCTTTTGCCTCGTGGCCACCTCAATACGCACATGAACATGGATTATATTTGCCGGGTTTGGCGGCTGGTGGTGTGCAGTGGCAAGATTGTTTCGGTTCGTTAGCTCATCCTGGTGTTACTCCAGAAGAAATGGATTTTCTGCGTTCGATACCAAACATCATGGAAACAGAACTCAGTAAGTTGTTAAAATATGCACCTTACCATCTCAATGATTCTGAGATTACTAAGGTTTTAAGCATCATTGTGTTAGGTAACATGGTGTCGCCTACGGTGAATATCGGGTCACTTTATGACGATTTTGCCGATAATCGAGTCGGCTATATTCAGCTGCAAACCACCGTAATGACGTTAATGTCTGAGCTGCTTGAAAGAGCAAAGCAACAAGGACTTG
>JARGOI010000496.1 GCA_029212275.1 Thalassolituus sp. | reverse complement strand
ATCGCTTCCCACTCTTCAAAACGCATCGGGCGGTTATCCAATGCCGAAGGCAAACGGAAACCAAACTGCACTAAGGTTTCTTTGCGCGAACGGTCACCACGGTACATGCCGCCAATTTGCGGAATGGTGACGTGGGATTCGTCGGCAAACACTAAAGCATCTTTCGGAATGTAATCAAATAAGGTTGGTGGTGGTGCGCCGGGCGTGCGGCCGGACAAATAACGCGAGTAGTTTTCGATGCCCGAGCAGTAGCCCAGCTCTTGCATCATTTCGATGTCGTAGCGCGTGCGTTGTTCTAGTCGCTGCGCTTCCACCAATAAATTTTCGTTGCGGAAATATTCTAGGCGCTCGTCAAGCTCGATTTTGACGTTATCAATGGCTTCTAATATTTTCTCACGCGGTGTGACATAGTGAGTTTTCGGATAAATGGTGACCCGAGCAAGGCGGTTGTATATCTGCCCAGTTAAAGGGTCAAAACTGCTGATTTGTTCAACTTCGTCGTCAAACAACTCGATACGCACCGCTTCGTCGTCACTTTCTGCCGGAAAAATATCAATCACTTCGCCGCGCACGCGATACGTGCCGCGATGAAAGTCCATGTCGTTACGGGTGTATTGCAACTCGGCGAGGCGACGCAAAATAGTACGCTGATTTATGTTATCGCCACGCACAATGTGCAACATCATTTTTAAGTAGGAATCGGGATCACCCAAGCCGTAAATGGCCGAAACAGTGCACACAATGATGGTATCCCGGCGCTCCATTAGAGCTTTGGTAGCGGATAAACGCATTTGCTCGATGTGTTCATTGACCGACGCATCTTTATCAATAAAGGTATCGGAAGACGGCACATAGGCTTCTGGTTGATAGTAATCGTAGTAAGAAACGAAGTACTCGACGGCATTATTAGGGAAAAATTCTTTGAACTCTCCGTACAGTTGCGCTGCCAATGTCTTATTGTGAGCCATAATAATCGCTGGACGCTGGCATTCTGTGATGACGTTGGCCATAGTGAAGGTCTTACCGGAACCGGTGACCCCCAATAGGGTTTGTTTTAATAGACCCGCATTGATGCCCGCAACCAACTGCTTAATCGCAGTGGGTTGGTCACCCGCCGGTGAATATTTTGACGAAAGCTCGAAAGGCTTATTCATTAGGATTCCAGTTAACTCCTGATTATTGTAACATTATACGGTTTTTTAACGCCCTTTTTTGAGGAAACATACTTTGGACCTGCATCTGTCTGATCGCGTACAACTGATCAAACCATCACCTACTCTTGCGGTTACTAACCGTGCTGCCGAATTAAAAGCCGAAGGAAAAGATATTATCGGTTTGGGTGCCGGCGAGCCTGATTTTGACACCCCAGAGCATATTAAAGACGCGGCCAAACAAGCGCTTGATAACGGCTTTACCAAATACACCGCTGTGGATGGTACACCCGGTTTGAAAAAAGCCATCATCAATAAGTTCCGCAACGACAATGGTTTGTCTTACGAACCGAACCAAATTTTGGTGTCTTGCGGTGGCAAACAAAGTTTCTTTAATTTGGCTTTAGCCATCATCAATCCGGGCGACGAAGTTGTCATTCCAGCGCCTTACTGGGTGTCTTACCCAGACATGGTGAAAATCGCCGAAGGTGAACCGGTGATTATTGAAACCGATGAATCAACCCGATTTAAAATTACCCCAGAGCAACTCGATGCCGCCATCACCCCGAAAACGCGTTTGGTGGTGTTAAACAGCCCGTCTAACCCATCGGGTGTGGCGTATACCGCCGACGAACTGAAAGCCTTGGCTGCCGTAATGTTAAAGCATCCGCAGGTAATGATCGCCACCGATGACATGTATGAATACATCTGGTGGGCAGATTTTAAATTTGAAAATATTCTGACCGTTTGCCCAGAACTGTACGATCGCACGTTTGTTCTTAACGGTGTATCGAAAGCCTACAGCATGACTGGTTGGCGTATCGGTTATGCCGCAGGCCCAGCCAAGGTAATTGGCGCGATGAAGAAAATTCAATCGCAAAGCACATCCAACCCAACGTCAATTTCGCAAGTAGCTGCCGAAGCGGCATTGAATGGCGGACGCGATTGTGTGCTGCCCATGGTGAAAGCGTTTAAAGAGCGCCATGACTATTTGATTGATGCCCTAAATGAAATCCCTGGCTTCACCTGCATTACCGGTGA
>JARGOI010000495.1 GCA_029212275.1 Thalassolituus sp. | reverse complement strand
TGTCGCCGCAAGCCATTTCTATGTAAACAAATGATTTTTTTAGTAGAGTAAAAATCCGAGGCGGCAAGTTAGTAAAGAATCGTGCTATTTTGGTGTATAAAATTTACTACTTGGTATTTGCTTTATAAGCGCAGACGCCATTAATTACTATCTACCTTAGCTCAGAGTGAGAATATGTCAAAAGTTCAATCCTCTATAGACAATTCAACAGGCTTAGCTCCCATCGTTCTGGTGGCTGGCACCTTTTGTTATCCAGAAGTTTGGGATGCTATGAAAGCCGAACTCGAACAGCGTGGGTATGAGGTGCATGCGCCGCCATTGCGCCACCATGACCTGCCTCTGCTTGAAGGTGCATTGGCGATGGCGGAAACCAGTCTGCAGGATTATGTTGATGATTTTGTTGGCCTAATTACAACGCTCGAACGTCCACCTATCATTATCGGATGGTCTTTGGGTGGTTTGCTGGCCCAGCTCATCGCCCAACGGGTTGAGCACGCCGCCATGATATTACTTTCTCCTGCACCCGCCGCCGGCATGTTTGCAGCCTATCCGAGCATGATTAAAACCTTTCAGCATCATTTCTCTCGTTGGGGATTTTGGCGTAAGCCGCTTATGCCCGAGTGGGAATCGTTCGTTTGGAGCATTGGACAACTGCAATCTGAGTCATTGATGCGCGAGACTTTTGTGAAGTTAAAAGCAGAGTCAGGTAAAGCATACTTCGAAATGGCGATGTGGTTTTTGGATAAAAAACGCGCCAGTAAAGTATTCCCAGAGCGCATTACCGGCCCCGTATTAGTCATTGCCGGTGACAGTGACCGTATCGTTAGAACACCTATTTCACGCCGCACCGCCGCACGCTACGCTGATAGTAAGTTTGTTGAGCTTGGTGCTATGGATCATATGCTCGTCGCTGGCACAGGTTTACCACGGGTAATGAAAGAGTTTGATATTTGGGCGGCCGAGAAAGGCCTTTAATTCGATAATAGACTGACGAAAATTTGAATTTAAAATGCTATTGAATAATGTTAAGTATATTCCAGAAATCGATGATACTTTTTTGGTTTGATATTCATCATTCTAATCTGAGAAATCGCCATTGCTTGCGTATATGATATTGTTGAAATAAAGCCCAGAGTTAGCAATTGATGAGCCTTCTGAGAACTCACTTTCCCCATTTATTTTTGTTTCAAATGATAACAGTAATAGCGATGTCTCAATGTTGCACTCATTCAAAATGGGTTCAGAGATGGTCAGTGTTAATTGACAGGCATCATTAATTGATAATACGTCGTAATAGCACCACTGCTGGCCGTCATTGTCGGCAAATTAGATAAAACCAGCGTTGAGAGTAAGGTGATTTTCACGGTCGTCCTTGTCTATGTCGATAATGCTGCGACATTAACAGAAAGCGTGAAAATCACCAAAGAGGAGACAATTGTTTAGGGTGCGACTGCATTGTTTAAAGTTGCCCTAATTTTTATCCGACGGCATTTGCATGATTTTTAATGGCTGCTCGCCGTCGTCTAGCACGGCTTTGCCGTTCACTGGTGTGACACGGGTGACCATTTCTTGCGCGCTGTCTTCCGCCGCTTGTTCGCTGCTGGTTTGGCTAAACTCGCATTCAATGCACTCTCGGACTTCTTCTTCCTCGTCATTGATGAACATGACGGTAGTATCCATTTTGGAACACTTAGGACATACCGCACCAGCGATAAAGCGGCGCGGTCGTTTTTTCACGAACTCAGTCATTAAGCAACCTCTTCTATGTCGATACCGCAATGACGCAGTAAGGGTTCAACCGAAGGCTTACGGCCTCGGAAGTTTTCGAACAGTTCACCGGCTTCACGCGAGCCGCCTTGGCTGATTAATTCTTTTAAGAAGCTAGCGCCCGTTTCGGGGTTGAAAATCCCTTCTTCTTCGAAGCGCGAGTAAGCATCGGCGCTCAGTACTTCGGCCCATTTATAGCTGTAATAACCTGCGGCGTAACCACCGGCAAAAATATGGCTAAAGCTGTGTTGGAAACGACTGAACTCAACCGTTGGCACCACAGTAACTTGTGCCCGCACATCGGCCAAAATGGCTTCGGGTGTGACTGGGTTGCTGTCGCTGTATTCGCGATGCAGGCGGAAATCGAATAACGAAAACTCAATCTGACGCATGGTCATCATCGCGCTTTGGAAGTTCTTTGCCGCCA
>JARGOI010000494.1 GCA_029212275.1 Thalassolituus sp. | reverse complement strand
TCGTTCAATTATAGTTACTTTTCTCGCATTTCTAATTTACTTATGCATTCTGGCAATGAAACGCTGGGTAGAAAGGGAAAACCTGTACCAAGAAATGTCGACTATCGATGGCTTAACGCGCCTTTCTAACCGTAATTCATTCATTCATCGTGGCCAAGAAGAGATTGAACGTGCTCAGAAACAACTTGCACCGGCGCTCTCCTCTTTAGCGTGCATCATGATCGATCTTGATCATTTTAAGCGTATTAATGATACATGGGGTCATCATGCTGGCGATCAAGTTCTTATTGAAGCGTCAAAAATCATGCTCAATAACGTTCGTAAAAATGATGAAGTTGGTCGCTATGGTGGCGAAGAATTTGCAGTCCTATTACCAAGCACAAACATCAAGAAAGCGGCTCGAATTGCTGAGACAATACGCAAAAAAATCAATCTTGCACAAATAGATGTGGATGGAAAAATTATTAATATCACTGCGAGCTTTGGCGTCGCATGCTATCCATTAGAGGGAGTTATAGACATGAGCGATCTTCTCAAAACAGCGGACAAAGCACTGTATGAAGCAAAAGAAACAGGACGCAACAAGGTCGTCATTGCGGCAAATAGCCATTAAGAAATTGAACAAATAAATTAAAGCAATTGGAAGACGCAGCAGATATACATATCGTTTATAGCAATCGCTACTTAATCAGCGATTGCCAAAAAAATATAATATTATGTTCAGCTTTACTGTAAATGTGGTTGAGATGGGCTTAATGCTTCATCTTCGTTCATTAATTCACTCGTTTTTACCGGCGCATTATCAGCTTTCTTTTTACGGAAGGGTTGTAATAGTAACTGCCAATAGTTGTGTAATGGATAATCAGTTTCATCAACGAGCCCTGTTTTTTCTGGCATGTCTCGATCACGGGGCAAATAGAAAGTACCAAACAAATGATCCCAAACGGTAATGACTGAGAAATTTTTTGCTTCTGAAATATTGGTCGAATGGTGCCAACGATGATTCTCATTCGTTGCAATCAGATAGTTAAACCAACCATGGCGAAGATCAATATTTAAGTGAGTAACTGTCGCTAGAACCGATCCTATTACGGCAGAAGCAACAAATGCCTCGTTACTAATCCCCGTCAGCATCACAAAAAACAACGGTACATAACGACGAAACATCGCATCGATGGGATGCACACGATAGGCGTTCATAAAGGTAACACGATGCGCACAATGGTGAATTGCGTGGAATCTCCAAAAAAATGGAACTTCGTGGGCGATGCGATGAGTTACGTAAAAAAAGAAATCCATTATCAGTAGACCCAGCACAATTTGAAGCCAATGTGGCAGGTCAGCTAAACCATATTTGGCATCCATAATGCCAAAATGAATTAGCAGGCTCGATGAGGAGAGCGCGAAAATAATACCAACACCCCAAGTTTGAATGCTATTAACAACGCCAATTGTAACCGTGTTCGATATAATATCTGTCACCAGTTCGTTCTTTTCTAGCGGCGCTTTTATCTTGGGTGCAAGCAACTGAAATAGAAGACTGATGCCATAGAAAGGAAGAATGAACCATAAAAATAACTTACCCATATCGTAGCCAATAACGTAAATCGCCAGTATGGCCAAGGCTAAGGAGATGTAGGTAAATGTTCGAGTGAACAGCCAATGAAGTGCGTTCATAGCTCGCTCCCGTATGAAGTTGCATTATTTTTGGCAACATATTACAGGAATGATAACGTTATAGATAAGGCATATCATGCCAAAGCAGCGGAATTGACTTAACTGTGCATTGTAAAACAAGATTTTTGTACTATACGAAGATATGTATTTTAAATCATAAAGCGAAATCACTTAAGCAAAAATGAATGTTGAAGTTGTTCGGGTAACCAAACTGCAAACTCGCGTTCTAACATTGGTTTAGCAAAGTAATACCCTTGAATTTCATTACCACCAAGCCTCAACACAGCGGTCAGCTCTTCTTCAGTTTCGACCCCCTCAACGATGACAGATAATTCTAAGCCATAGGCCAAGGTCACAATACTACTGTAAATACCTTCGCCACCGTCTTTCAGACCTGCCACAAATGATCGATCTATTTTAAGGGTATCCAACGGGAAATTTCGTAAGTAGCTGATGGATGAATAACCGGTACCAAAATCATCAATGGATACTTTTACGCCTTGACTACGCAATTGCATAA
>JARGOI010000044.1 GCA_029212275.1 Thalassolituus sp. | reverse complement strand
TCGGATGTGGTGATAACATCTAATGCAGGTAAGCCATCAATATCTTCGAGTTCGAACAACTCAAGATAACTGTGATTGGCATAAAGATGCATGCCCTCGTAAATATAGGCGATGGCATCTTCCGAGTTTTCTAACAAAACGCGGCAACGTTTTTCCGTGTCTCGCAATTCAACCTTTACTAATCTTAATTCCTGTCGCAAGCGCAGCTGTTTGACTTCACGCTTCAGTAAAGCACACAAACTATTTGTTTGATCAATGGGAATAATACCAGCGACACCACTGAGAAAAGCATTTTCTGTTAATTCGGTGTCATAATCTTTAGGAATTAAGACTAAAGGGATGTCTTTGTTAACACGAGCAACTTGATTGAGTAATTCGGTGTATTTAGTATTCTCTAAATTGGGCTCGGCGACAATAATATCAAAATAGGACGAGTGCAATGCTTCTTCAAAAGCGGCATGAGTGTTGACATGTGTCACTCTCGTCGCCCATCCTGAGTTACGAATGACGCCAGCAATATATTCCGCATCATTGGGTGTACGAGTAACAAACAGAATATGAAGAATATCTTGAGAAGGGGACATGAATACTCCGAATAAAATCGTCGCGTATTATAGCTTATTTAACCATTGTTCTATACGACGTACTGCGACACTAGTATCAGAATTTACCCCACAGAGAATCGAACTCATCATTATTTTCTTCTGACGGAGTTTTGATGGTCGAGTGTTTGCTTCTTAATTCTTGCGCAAAAAAATCAAACTGACTAAAGCTACTGGTTGACACCAGTCGGTTTTGTAATAGGTAACGACCATTCTTTTGATCACTGTTGAGTTCTATTTTGCTTCCATTTCGAAAAGGAATGCGAGGTAATAACAAAGTTTCTGATTGAGAGATAGCAGCAACTTCTGGCAAGATAAATCCACGCATCATGGGCCCGTTGGTCCCCGTTTTTTGCAATAGACGTACTGCGACCACTTCGGCCTTTGGGGCTAACAATTCAATGCCCATTTGAGTGCCTTTTTCGCGCAAATGTCGTATCCAGCGAATCACAGCAACAGACCACTGGTTAATCCCTTTCTCCATCACCCCAATTAATTCACCAGCTTGAATAATGGCTGGCAATTCTCCTTGCCATTGAATGCAGTAACCACTTGGACTGGCATTGACAATTTCGACATTGTGACTGTGATAACGCTTATCACTTTGTGGTTTTTCGAGAGTCGATTTATGTTTATTAATGAAGTTGATAACGTCTAAGCTGGTATTGTTATTTTCGGGAATGCGAGAACCGCCCGCATCAAAGGCATCTGCCCACACATCGTCAGATATTTTTTGACCGGTATCGACATTTTTTCCTATCAGACCATCACCGCCTAGAGTGTTAGGCTTTATCGACAACATGTATTGTTCGAATTCGATTTGATTGGCACAAAAATAATGCAACGCAGAAAAACCAACACATACCGAAAGTTCACCTTTACTAGGCATGCGTCGAAAAGATCTCTGCCAATGAACCCCCCAAGATTGTGACGCGTGATTAATGAGAATATCACTCAGATCTTTAGGCACGGTAATGTCTTTCGCCTTATCCGGCTTGTTTAAATGCATGTCTAATGCGTCGGCCAATTCACGCGTTCTAAGGCTGCGAGACGAGCTATCGATGCTCTCGCCGATATTCTTACGATACTGGCAAGTCCGATCAGAGTTCAGGTTCACTAGAAAGATTGAATCACCATCATTGGCATCAATGACGTCGCACAAAGAAGCCCAATATTCAGTGGCTTCGAATAAATGCTGCAAATCTTGTTGACGAAGATTACCAGGTTTCGCGCTGCCCAATAAGTGGATACGAACAAAAGCATCTTGAATGGACGAACCAGTGATGTATCGAGTTTGCTTGTCTTCCACTTTGACATCGCAAAGTGAGAGTTCCTCAGCGATGCGGTACAGTTGATTAATATCTAACCAAGTACCGCGGGCTGGTTGGGAATACAATTGGAACGCACGTAATAAGACATGCGAACTGTCAGTAATCGCTCGGTGTACCGCTTTCACTATCAGTCGACTCGCACGGTCACTAGGGCGAAGTTCCTTTTTTCGAGGCTCATTTAATGCTTCGGAGACCACCATTTTGTAGCCCGTGGCTAAATGTCCTTGCAGTGCTTGGTTTAGGTTGGCTATTTTAAATTGTTTGTCATTTAAGGTGATCGATGACTGTAGAAAATGACTGCTTAGAACGTGGCATACAGAGTGTATATAGGGACGAATAGCTTCTAACATTTCAAAACGATGGAATGCAGTTGGCGCACGCCAGTCATTCAACGCACGAATGGCCTGATACAATTCTTTGGACGACTGTCCTGTATTTGCCATCGGTAATTTGCTAAGCCAACGCTCCATGTCGGTTGCAATCGCCGGGATCGCTTTTAAGTGATCTTGGCTTGGCGTTGGAATATTTAGACTCATTCAGTAGACCTGCCTTCCTTGCTTATTCTAAATAATTATAAATATGAAGTATTTTATAGACCTTTTCATTTCTAAATTCTAGTCAAGTATTGATAATTATGCCATTTTCGATAGTTGATAAGTATATCAAATTCCGATTATCGTGGCATTGCACTCCACTACTTAGACGCAAATAGTATATTTAAGCTAAACCAGTGGCGTTTTGTAGGGGGTATTGGCTATTTCTTTGACCAATAATGGCACTAGATAACCAGGTAACTGCTCTCTTAAACCGAGATAAAGGTTCTGTGCTAAAGCAGGATCAACTTGAAAGTGGTGAGCGCCAGCGACGGCATCAAGCTGATGTAAGTAATATGGACTGATACCATTGATAAAAAGCGCTTCACTAAGTTCAACGAGAGTTTCAACATCATCATTAATTCCAGCCAATAAAACACTCTGATTGAGCAACCAAGTACCACCACTACGCAATTCAGCCAAGGGTGATTTGTGCATTGGCGATAATTCATTGGCATGATTGATGTGAAGAACCATCGAGCAATGCAAACGTGATGAATTTAAGCGGTTAGTTAACAATGTCGTCAGGCGCTGTGGGATGACCACGGGTAAGCGAGTATGAATTCGCAAGCGAGATACGTGAGGAATTGCCTCAATCGTCGATATCAGCGCAAATAATGACTCGTCATTCAGCATCAGAGGATCACCACCGCTCAAGATCACTTCTTTAATATCTGGCCTATCACGAACATATTGCAGTGCTTCTTGCCACTCTCGTTGTTTTATTTTGTTGTCTGAATAATCAAAATGGCGGCGAAAACAGTAACGACAATTGACGGCACAGCCACCCGTCACCAGCAATAACACTCGTCCTTGATACTTATGAATGATGCCTTTGGTAATATTGCTGTGCTTTTCGGCCAAAGGATCTTTCACGTATCCGGATACTGCGAGCGTTTCTTCTCCAGAGGGCAACACTTGGCGCAGTAAAGGATCGTTAATATTGCCTTTTTCAATCAAGTCGGCGAAGGGTTTAGGTACCAATAATGGAAAGTCGCGACTGGCTTGATCTACCAAAAGCTGGGCTGCAGCGGGCATTGTAGGGTCAATGTCGACGTAGTTAAGCAGATCTTCGAGTGTACGCAGTGCGCTAACCAAATATTGTTGCCAGTCAAGCATCTCTACAGTTGGATCGGTTCGATGTATGATACGCACCTAATTATATGTTCCTGACACTATTGGAAATCGAAATGGCCAGCTATTCTACCAACGAATTTAAATCAGGTCTCAAAGTAATGCTCGAAAACGAGCCTTGCTCCATCATTGAGAACGAATACGTTAAGCCCGGCAAGGGCCAAGCGTTTAACCGCGTCAAATTGCGTAACTTACGCAATGGCCGTGTGCTAGAAAAAACCTTCAAATCGGGTGAAAGCCTTGAAGCGGCTGACGCGATCGAAGTGGATATGGAATACCTTTATACCGACGGTGAGTTTTGGCATTTCATGGCGACTGACGGTTCTTTTGAACAACACGGTGCCTCGGCAGAAGCGTTGGGCGATACAATCAAGTGGTTAAAAGAACAAGAAGTGTATGTGATTACTTTGTTCAATGGCGGTATTTTAACCGTGTCTGCCCCTAACTTTGTTGAATTAGCAGTCGTTGAAACCGACCCCGGTTTGAAAGGTGATACCGCGCAAGGTGGAACTAAACCAGCGACATTAACGACCGGTGCTGTGGTGAAAGTGCCTTTATTCATCAACATCGGTGAAGTGTTACGCATCGACACCCGCACGGGTGATTACGTTAGCCGCGCTTAATCATGCCATTTCAAGACTGGCAACCTTCCTGCAATCGGGCCGCGTTAGTGGCCCGATCCGTTTTATACCGTGACATCCGAGCATTTTTCCATGACCGTCAGGTTTTGGAAGTTGATACTCCCATACTTGGTTGCGCGCCAGTGAATGATCCCAATATTGAACCGATGGCAACGCGTGAATCGCGCTGGTTACATACGTCTCCAGAATACGCCATGAAGCGTTTGTTGTGCGCCGACAGCGGCGACATTTGGCAATTGTGTAAGGTGTTTCGGGCGGGGGAAGCGGGGCGACGCCATAATCCAGAATTCACCATGCTTGAGTGGTATCGCTTGGGGTTTTCGCTGTCAGAGTTGATGTCCGAAGTGGCGCAGTTGGTCAGTACCGTGTTTGCACAGCGCTGGCCTTCTTTGCCGGTGGTGCATCTAACTTACGCCGAAGCGTTGCAAAATTATGCGAACCTTGATTTAGCCACCGCCAGTGACAATGACATTCAGGTGCTTGGGTGTGGGTTGGCGGGTGGAAATCTTGAATTGTCTCGTGATGGCTGGCTGGACATCATTATGTCGCACGCGGTGGAACCAGCTTTGCCGGCCAATACCTTAGTGTTTGTCCGAGACTTCCCCGCATCCCAGGCGGCGCTGGCTCAGATAGCGATATCGCCTAATGGGCAGGCGGTGGCGCAACGCTTCGAGCTATTTTTCAATGGCACCGAATTGGCTAACGGTTACTTTGAACTGACAGACGCTGATCAACAGCGCCAGCGTTTTCAGCAAGCCAGTGCCCTTGCCCGCGAATCTCGCCCATTGGATGAGCGCGTGCTCGCGGCATTAGAACATGGCTTGCCCAGTTGTGCCGGGGTAGCATTAGGCGTCGATCGTTTGCTGATGCATCAACTTGGTGTTAATGCAATTTCCGAGGTGCTGAGCTTTGATTGGTCGCGCGCTTAACCTACTGTCGTTTCGTTGCTGTTCATTTGTCCGATCATTTCACCCATGCGTAAAGGTGAACCAGCGACCAGTTCCGGCAGCCACTGCATGGTGTTTTTAGCAAAGCACAGCACCACGGTCGAACCTAATAAGAAACGGCCCATTTCAGCGCCTTTTTCTAACGCGACGTCTTCGGCCACTTGGTAACGGGTGACACGTTTTTCACGTATTGGTGGAGTAATTCTTCCATGCCAAACGGTTTCGATGGCCGCGACGATCATTGCTCCAACCAATACCATGGCCATCGGACCGTGCTCGGTATCGAAAATAGCCACAAGACGTTCGTTACGCGCAAATAAGCGCGGAACATTGGCAGCCGTCACCTGATTTACCGAAAATAAATCACCCGGTACGTAAACCATCTCGCGTAAGCGGCCTGCTAAGGGCATGTGTACGCGGTGGTAATCTTTTGGTGATAAATAAATCGTGGCGAATTTCCCACCCATAAAGGCTTCGGCACGGTCGCTATCGCCACCAAGCAATTCTGTTAACGAATAATCTTGGCCTTTGGCCTGAAAGATTCGTCCATCTTTAATGTCACCCAACTGAGAAATAGCGCCGTCGGCTGGCGATAAGAGCGCCGAACCGCCTTTGTCTAGAGGACGAGCATCAGGTAAAAGTTCACGCGTAAAAAAGTCGTTAAAACAGACAAAATCTTCCGCATTTTGGCGTTGCGCTTCGGACATATTGACGTCGAATTTTTGGATAAACTGACGAATAAGGAAGTTTTTTAAAAATCCGATGCGATTGGCCGCTAACCAACCTACCAAACGGGATAATGCATGCTGAGGAACAAGGTACTGAAATGCGATAAAAATTCTGTCTTTCACGATGGCTCCGTGATGAAAAGTAATAATGTGTGATTTAAAAGTCTAATTTAATGTGTTTTAAATGGCATTTTTTTACTGCCACTTAATGGTATTGCTTAACTTTTCTCTACCGGCAACTCATCGTCATCGCCCCATTCGGCCCACGAACCCGCATAACCGCGGATATCGAATCCTAATATTTTACCTACTAAATAGGTAAACCCAGAGCGGTGATGAGTTTGGCAGTGAGTGGCAATCCGTTTTGTCTCATCCAATCCCATACTGGCCAATAAGCTTCGAAAATCATCCAATGGATTTATTTTCAATCCGTTTTGCTGATCCATACCTAACGTCCACTCGTAATTTACCGCGCCCGGAATGTGGCCGCCGCGCTTAGAAATGACTTTTTCGCCACTGTATTCTTTTGCCGAGCGAGCATCCCAAACCGCAAAATCAGGATCATTCAGCTGTGCCAATATTTGCTCTTTGGTGAAGGAGAACGAATCATCGATGGTCGTAACTTGATAGTTCGACTCTGTTGCAATGTTTTGTCCGGATTCCGTCGCTAAACCTGCTTTTACCCATGCCGTTATACCGCCGTTGACATAGCTGTAGGAGGAGTGACCGATGCTGTCGAGTACCCAAATAAGGCGTCCAGCCCAGCCGCCGCCCTCATCGTCATAGCAAATGACGTGCGTGTCTTTGGTTAATCCCAGCTCACTGAATACTTGGCTCAGTTGCTCAAGGCTTGGTAATGCTCCGGGGGTTGGCGCTTGACCCTGTTGCAAACGTTTGAAATCAAGATGGATAGCACCTGGAATATGACGTTCTTGATAGGTTTCGAACTTGCTCTGATCGATAATTAAAATGCGAGTCTTGGACGACTCAAGTGCTAACAAATCAGGCAAAATATTGGCTAGTTGCTCAGGTTCTAATAACAGCGGCAAGGAAAGCGTCGGTGAAGAATCTTCAGCCATGATGAATACCCATTATCGAAAACCGCCAGTGTATCCGACTCGTTGGCTTCTGTCAGGCGCGGGAGTGAATCGGTGTCACTGTTGATGCTGAAGTGTCGAGAGGGGTTGAGGTAAAGTGCTTGGCGTGTGCTACTTGGCGCATACGTTTGAGAGCAGTTAACCCTTTACTGGTGACACCGCAAAGTTCCTTGAAAGACTGATACTGACTCTCGGTAATCGCTTTTTTGGAAGATTTATTAAAGGCGATAACGATGCCGATAGGTCGGCCACCTGCGTGTATCGACATAATAACAACGTGGCGTCCGATGTGTTCTAGCAGTGTCTCGGGTAAGCCGCGAAGATACGTTGAAACACGCTCTGACGGTAACTGCAACGCTGCACTTTTTTCCATCAAATGCTGTAATAAAGGCACGTCGTTCATTGGCCATTTTATTCCGGTAAAGGAAGTTTCAGTGAAAGAGTTTTCTTCGTAAAAAATGCGAAGCGAGTCGCGTGTTTGATTGGTTAACGCCACGCAAGCACATTCAATTCCGATCCCCTTCGATACGCCTTTTAACATGCCTTGCATCAAATAATTCCATTCACCAAAACTGGCTGGTTCTTGGCGTAGCTGTTCGAGAATGCGCGAGAGGTATACGGCATTTGAGGGCTCAGAATATTTTTTTTCTCTCTTTTCAATCGCTACTTCCTTATTCGATAGATTAGGGAGTGGTATCTGCGCAGCCGGTATCCCTGCGACGCTAGCAGAGCGGGCATCTTTATTATCTGCTATCGGTTCGGGAGATTGAACAACATCAGGCACGGCCTTAATTGGCACCTCTTCATAATCAAGATGAATAGGTTCGGGGCTTGCCAATAACGCCAGTCCACCGGCGAATCCTGAGTGACGCAGGTGTGCTTGTTCTATTTGCACCTGTCGACAATCCGATTGAATGACATTGAGCGGTCGCCCTTGCACGTGACTGCTGATGGATTGCCAACGTTCGCTGCATGAGCTTTCGGGAGCAATATGCAAATGCCAAGCGGTCGTCGCCGCCGTAAGTGTGGTCCATTCAGGACGCTTACTGGCGTGTAATAAGGCTTTTTGACCGTCTATTTTTCGAGGATCATTGCGTCGTAATGTTTTTAAGTCGCGACTCGTCGGCCATCGATCTGGCGTCAGCAATGTTTGGATGTCCTCTGGCAAATGATGACGACGACCAAGACGCTGCCAATTCTCACTATTGACACCAAAGACTCGCTTAGCGGCAGTCATCAAATCCCGACCATGGGCAATATGGTAAAGCCAATTGTGACTGTGTGGGTGCAATAATAACCACGGCCAGATTAATGAATGCATTAGCATCGCTGACCAATGTGCATCAGCAATGTTGGTTTGACCTTTAGCGGCAGCCCACTGAGCAGCTAAACAGCCAGACATATGCGCGGTAAATAAAGCTTCTTGATAGCGCGCCGTCGCGCTGTTTGTCTCACTATTATTAGATACGGGTTGCAGCTGAGGAAGATCTTTAACGCACTTTATTAAATCGCTCATTCCGATGGTTGCAAGACATTGCTGTGCATTGCTGGGGCTGGTGCCAGAGATAGTCATTGCTGCTTGTTGTAGATGCCAACACAAGGCAGGATCTCGCTCAACTAGCAGGCTCAGGCTGGCAAAACTGACGGTGCTTTTTTTAAGTTCATTCCGTAAAACGGCCTTACTACCTGGCAAAATAGGAAATGCGCGAAAATTGAGAACGCTTTCCCAATCCGCGGCGCTGAGTGCTGTGGAAGTATTGGCTTTTGTCATATTGTTGTGAAAACACCGTTTGTGACCTTTAATAACTATAGTCATAAATTGAAATCACGCTGGTGCTGGCACCTGACTTTTTAGCTTTCGAACGGTTTCGTTTTATACATTCTTGTTAGCCATGGGTTTGGGTGTTTACGTTTTTACTGTGAAGGTGATCGCACAATGCTATTTGTTTTAGGGCTGTTGATTGTATTTGGCAGCGTGTCCTACGGTTTTGTTATGGCTGAGGGTCAGTTACTGACCTTGTGGCAACCGTTTGAAATACTGATCATTGTCGGTGCGGCGCTGGGTGCATTTATTTTGGCGAACCCTTGGCATGTGGTCTTACATACAATCAAAGCTATGCCGCAAGTGATTATGGGTAGCAAGGTCAATAAAGACATGCATATGGATGTGCTGAGCTTGCTCTACGATATTTTGAACAAGGCGCGGCGAGAAGGCATCATGTCGATTGAAGCGGATGTTGAGAAGCCCGAGTCCAGTGCTATCTTTGCGCGTTATCCTACGATTAAAAACAATATCGAATTAATCCAGTTTATCGCCGATTATTTTCGCATCATCTCCGCCGGAAACTTAACGCCCTACGAACTAGAATCTTTAATGGAGCAGGAGATCGATGCGCGTTTGCAAGAACTGGAACGTCCCGCGATTGCCGTTAACCGTATTGCCGATGCCTTGCCCGGTTTCGGTATCGTCGCCGCGGTGTTAGGCATTGTGATTACTATGGGTGCCATTGGCGGAGATATTAGCACCATAGGTGCGCACATTGCTGCAGCCTTGGTCGGTACCTTTAGCGGCGTCTTGTTATCCTACGGTATGGTTGGACCCATAGGATCGGTATTGCGACAACTGGCGGAAGACGAAATCAAAATGTACGAATCCACCAAAGCGTGCATCATCGCTTCACTTAACGGCATGGCACCTCCGCTGGCGGTAGAGTTTGGACGCAAGTCTTTGTTTACCCATAATCGTCCTACGTTCGGCGACATGGAAAAGCGCGTGCGCGGTCGTTAGCGGACGGATACGTTATGGAAAAAATCACCCCCCCTCAAACTATTATTATTCGTCGTTACAAGCGTGGCAGCGTCGAAGAACACGGCGGCTCGTGGAAAATCGCAATGGCCGATTTCGCCTTGGCCTTGATGGCGATTTTTTTGGTGCTTTGGATTATCAACTCTTCCGACGAAGAGCAGCGTAAAGCCATTGCGGGCTATTTCAAAGACCCCGAAGCTGTTGGTGAAAGTAGCACTAATCCTTCTCGATATGTGATTGATATGGGAGGTTCGCCGACGGTCAGTAACAACATTGCCGAATCAGAAACCGTTGATCCAGAGAAAATGCTCAGCGCTGACGAAATAGAAAGTCTGGCAGAAGCGATAGAGAAACGTCGCCTAGAAGATATGCGCTCACGGGTTGAGGAGCAGATTTCAGCCAGTCCGCGTTTGAGTCCATTTAAAAATCATATGATGCTAGACATCACCACCGAAGGTCTGCGGCTGCAAATTGTCGATAAAATAAAGCGACCCATGTTTGAGCCTAACAGCAGCGTGTTGACCTATTTTGCCGAAGACATCTTATGGGAGTTAGCGCCTATTTTAGGTTCTCTGGATCGCCGTTTATCGATAACTGGTCATACCGATACCACTGCTTTGAGTGGTCAACGTGAGGAAGATGATCGTAATTGGGTATTGTCATCCATGCGCGCTGATGCTGCTCGTCGAGCCTTAATGGAGGCAGGGATTCCGAAATCACAAATTGCCCAAGTGATTGGTATGGGAGATACCCAGCCGCTGGATAAGGATAATCCTGGAGCTGTAGAAAATCATCGTATTTCAGTGACTCTGCTGACCCGCCGCGAGGAAGTGTCCGAACAAGAGCAGGCGCAACCAACGCCTTTAAAAGTCGCTCCAGAAGACGTGCGTGCACCGACGATAGAAAAGTCCGACGATGCCCTATTTGAACTCAAGACAGATCGAGATAGACCAGACAACAGCTACGACTACCCCCCTAATCGAGAGGAAGTGTTTTGGGAAGATGGTTGATTATAGTTCGGTCAGTGTCGCTAAAATTCTTTGATAACTCTGAAAACGTAGGGCGCTGATATCACCTTTTTCCAGAGCATTACGTAACGCACAGTTAGGCTCAGCCTGATGCTTGCAATCACGAAAACGACATGAACCCGCCAAATTGCGTAACTCGCGAAATCCATAAATAACTTCTTCTGCTGACATGTGCCATAGGCCAAATTCACGAATTCCGGGCGAATCGATTAAATCGCCGCCATCGGGAAAGTGATATAAGCGTGCAGTGGTCGTGGTATGACGACCTTTGCGGGTATTTTCTGAAAGGGCACCAACACGAAGGTCGGCACCCGGCAAGAGCGTATTAATAAGCGAAGACTTACCCACCCCCGACTGACCAACAAAGACACTGATGCGATTATTTAAAAAGTTTTTTAACTCACTCAAACTGTCATTGTCGTGACTGCAGACACGCAAAGAGCGATACCCTAATTTATGGTATTGCGCTAATAAGTCATCGAACCGTTGCTGATTCTTTTCGTTAATTAAGTCGGTTTTATTCAACAAAATAATGGGTTCAATATCGCAGTTTTCGGCGGCAACTAAATAGCGGTCAATTAAATTGGCGTGGGCTTCGGGTTCGGGCGCGATGGTCAGTACAATGACATCAATATTGGCAGCGACGGGTTTGATTTCGTTGAAGGAGTTTGGGCGTGATAATTCTGACTGGCGCTCTGTCACCATCTCCACCACACCAGAGGTCACGCCTTTAAACTCGGCGCCAGGTCTAAACACCACCTTATCGCCAGTCACCAACGAACCCAAATTAGCGCGTAAAAAACAACGGTAAGTGTTGCGCTCAGCATCCTCAACTTCAACTTGAGTGCCAAAGTGAGCGATCACCAAACCATGAGTTTCGTCACCCAAATCGCCCGCGTTCAGCTGATCAGAAATCACCGTCTCTTTGCGATCGGCGCGAGAGGCTTTTTCTTGTTGAATTTTTTCTACCCGCCATGCTTGGCGACGATTGAGCTTACGTTTTGACATGGATAGTCTGCGTATGAATGTATCCGCATTGTCCTTGTTGGCTGACTCCGACGCAAGTTGCTAAACTGTGCTTATCATTCATGCGTCACCACACGAGTAAATATAATGAGTCAAAAAGACAACCTAGTCTGGATGGATTTAGAAATGACCGGCCTAAATCCCGAGGAAGACGTCATTATCGAAATGGCCACCAT
>JARGOI010000493.1 GCA_029212275.1 Thalassolituus sp. | reverse complement strand
CGCAACACTTTGGCACCGCTATCAAATTCACCGGCTTTCATGCGGGCAAATAGATCGAGGTTTTCTTCCACGCTGCGCTCACGGTACGGGCTGTTTTTGCCCGCTTCCGTTAAGGTGCCGCGATATTCACGGGCTTGTTCGGCGTTTAGGTCACACACGTAGGCCTTACCTTCTTTAATAAGGTGGACGGCCCACTCGTGCAGCTGGTCGAAGTAATCTGAGGCGTAATGGATGTCGCCTGCCCATTGAAAGCCCAACCAAGTGATGTCGTCTTTGATTGCATCAATAAATTCTTGGCTTTCTTTTTCTGGGTTGGTGTCATCAAAACGCAGGTTGCAGCGGCCGCCAAATTGCTCGGCCAAACCGAAGTTTAGGCAGATGGATTTGGCGTGGCCTACGTGCAAGTAGCCATTGGGTTCGGGTGGGAAACGTGTCACCAACTGAGTAATTCGACCCTGATCTAAGTCGTCTTGAATAATCTTAGCAATAAAATTATTAGAAACATGAGGCGTTGTGTCGGTCGTACTTGAGTCAGTCATATCTTTCCGTGTATGTCTTTGTATTGTTTGTAGTGAAATCGGCAGTCATCATAAAAAAGCAACGTACAGGGTAGCAACTTTTAGCGCCAAGCAACGTCACAGCAAATGTTAATGCAGTTTGTTTGCCATCTTAGACCTTTGGGCCATGCCAGATGGCAAAAAAAACGCTATTATACGCGCTCAATCCTATTAAGGGATACCGCGCACCCGTTATAAATATTTGGGGTGACGCATTTTTTCATCGTTATAGAGGCTACTCATGATTCTTCTGAAAACCAATTATGGTGACATTACAATCGAACTGAACCACGAAAAAGCACCGAAAACAGCCGCAAATTTTGAACAGTATGTCAAAGATGGTTTTTATGATGGCGTTATTTTTCACCGTGTTATCCCTAACTTTATGATTCAGGGCGGTGGTTTTAACGAAAAAATGGAACAAAAGCCAACCAACGACACTATCGAAAACGAAGCAGACAACGGCTTAACCAACGATAAAGGCACCGTTGCGATGGCGCGTACCATGGACCCTCATTCGGCCAGCGCGCAATTCTTCATCAACGTGGAAGACAACGATTTCTTAAACCATACTGCGAAAAACTCTCAGGGTTGGGGTTACGCTGTGTTTGGTAAAGTGACCGATGGCATGGACGTTGTGAATCGTATTAAAGCCGTGCGTACGACCATGAAGCAAGGTCATCAAGATGTGCCTGTAGATACCGTAGTTATCGAAAAAGCAGAAATCATCGAATAATGGCTCTGTATTTCATCTCAGATCTGCACCTGCAAGCATCGCATCCGAAAATGATCGAGGGCTTTTTAGCCCTCGTTTCTCGTTTAAAGCAACCCGAATCGGATGCCGAAGCGCTTTATATTTTGGGCGACTTCTTTGAAATTTGGATCGGCGACGATTACGAAGATGCCATTGTTAAGCACATAAAACAAAGTTTATCTGCCTTATCAGATTCTGGCGTTGCTGTGTTCTTTATGCATGGCAATCGTGACTTCTTGATGGGCAATCGATTTGCAGAAGAATGCGGCGGCAAGCTTATTGACGAAGGCACAGTGTTGACCAACGGCGCTCAACAAGTCCTGCTCGCCCACGGCGACCATCTTTGCACTCGTGACGTTGAATACATGAAATTGCGTCAGATGATACGTAATCCAGAGTGGCAAGCCGGTTTTTTGGCCAAAAGTATTCCCGAACGTATCGAGTTTGCGCAACACGTCCGTGGCGAAAGCAAAGGTGAAAACAGCATGAAGTCGAACGACATCATGGATGTGACGCCTGAAGAAGTGGATAAGGCGATGACCGCCGCCAATGTTGATTTGTTGATCCATGGCCACACGCATCGTCCCAAAGTACACGACTGGATTCATGAAGGCCAAGCTCGTCAGCGGATTGTACTGGGGGATTGGAGCGATGAAGATGGTTGGTTGATTCGTTGGGAAAAAGGCGAAAGCCCAGATTTGCAGCATTTCACCTTTTAAAAAGATCGAATCGGCTTAATTAAATAAATACATTTAATTAAACAAACAACTGGGGTTCTGGCTCCAGTTGTACTCCAAATGTCGCCATCACCTTTTCTTGAATTTCTTTCTGTAAGCCTCGCACGTCTGCCAATGTTGCCCCCGCTGCGGTGGTTAACACCAAGGCTTGTCGATCGTGCATGCCGACATT
>JARGOI010000043.1:3022-12222 GCA_029212275.1 Thalassolituus sp. | reverse complement strand
ATCTCGGTGTTTCATCGGTCTTTACTGACTACCCTGATCGATTGTGTTTCGTTCCCTCGTAACATAATTTTCAACTGCTGCTTGTTGTCACTCAACCTGTTGCCAATTCCAAGGGCATTGTGTCAATATTAATGAATGGTAAATATTGACTACCATAGGAAAATTTATATGTTCGTTTTTTATGATATTTGTTATTTTTTGTTAGAAGAACACAATACTATTAGACGTTTTAGATATAAGAACTAAGCTTTAATTTGAGTCTAAATCTGAGTAGTAAAAGTGGCTGATATTTACACATGCCATGATATCCACAGAAAGAATTGAGCATAACCCGTTCAATTCTATAAGGATAAGAATATGGTTAATAAATATAAAAAAATAAGAAACCGGTTTCTGAGTACGTTCGATTTTAGAAATGAACCTGAAGAACACAAATCGCTAGTACTCACCAAACAGTTTAAAATTATCATTAATTTAATGCCTACCATTGCAGGCTTAAAAGCAATTGTTCTTATATTTATCGCGTTCATTTATACCGACATTTACAACAGCACAATTTTTTTTGGTCTTGCAATTACCTTGGTGTTCTTTAATATCTTAGGCTCAGTCATGTGGTGGCCAAGCAATAAATTTATAAAAGAACGAGCCACTAATAAAGACTACTTCTTACTTATCCTATTAATTTCAGTGATTGCCTTTTTCGATGCGAAATTGGCAACAGAACTTTATATGGTAGGGAGTGAAAGCCAAAAATTAATTATCATTGCCATTTATGCTGGAATAATTTCAGTAGGTACCCTCTTATATTCTCCGTTAACTCTTACTGGAATATCTTGGTCAATTTCAATATGTGCTTTCTTAATAATTTTCTTAGATAAGAATGCTGACGAAGAAATTTCAGCGTTGAAATATTTATTAATATTTTATGGCATAATTTTAGTGTGGCTTAGCACTGTTATTTCCACACAATACAGAAAAAGTATTAGCAGTGAATTGAAGATTAAGAACAAAAACGAAGTTGTCAGCTTATTACTCAATGACTTTGAGCAAAATGCTAGCGACTGGTTATGGGAAACGGATATACAGGGATATTTAAGTCACACGCCACAACAGCTTCTAGAAAGGCTAAATTTATCCAGTGATGAAATAGAAAAGCTGACATGGTTAGAAATCCTTAAGGATCGAAAACCGGAAGACGAAAGTATTCGTTCATATCAAACACTCACAAAGTTAATAAGCAATCTGACGCCCTTTCCTGCCGTAGTCATACCCGTAACCATCAATAATAAAAAATGTTGGTGGTCTCTCAGTGGAAAGCCACTCAGAGATAATAGCGATAATTTTATTGGTTGGCGCGGTGTGGGGTCTGATATTACTCCCCTATATGAACGTGACCAAGAACTGTTACGAATGGCGAAAACAGATTCTTTAACCGGGTTAGCCAATCGCTATAAGTTCAATTCGGAATTAGCCAATTGCTTTAATGAGAAAGACAGCAAACCCTGCAAACTCATTTTAATAGACTTAGATAATTTCAAAAACATTAACGATACCTTAGGTCATTCTGCTGGAGATGATGTACTAAAAATCATTGCCAAGCGTTTACAGTCAATTAAGATACTAAATTCTGTTTTCGCTAGGCTTGGTGGCGATGAGTTTGCCATCCTCATTAAAAATGACTACTCGATCCAGCAACTTAAAGTATTTTCATTTATGGTCAAACGAGAAGTCAAAAGACCCATCACCTTAGGTGATCACAACATTGACCTCCAGTGCAGCATTGGAGTCTCGAGTAATGATGGGCTTATCAACACGGCCGAAGAACTTGTAAATAGTGCCGATATAGCTCTTTATATTGCCAAATCGTCTGGACGAAACACCATCACTTTTTATGAAGCGAGTATGGGAGTTAAGGTCAAAGAAAAATTAGCTCTTATGGATGACTTAAAATCTGCGTTTCACAATGAAGATTTTCATCTTGTGTTTCAACCTCAAATAGACATCGCTAACAACAAAGTGATTGGATTTGAAGCCTTGGTACGTTGGCAACATCCCAGATCTGGAAAAATATTTCCTTCTCGTTTTATCCCTCTGGCCGAAGAAAGCGGTCTAATTCTTGAGCTAGGTCGCTGGATTTTAATAGAAGCATGCAAACATGCGATGATGTGGCCGAAAGATATACGCATATCAATCAATATATCAGCCATCGAGTTTCAACGCAGCGATATTTTAGCTAACATTAAGTTTGCACTTCAGGAAAGTCGTCTTCAACCACATCGTTTAGAACTCGAACTGACCGAATCAGCATTAGTATCAGAATCCGGTACAATGCAAGAGATATTATTACAAATCAAACAACTAGGTGTACGCATTTCCATCGACGATTTTGGTACTGGTTATTCATCTTTATCATACTTACAAAACTTCCCTCTCGATCAACTTAAAATTGATCAGTCGTTCGTACGTGCTTTATCAGTACATCATCCGCAAGACTCAGAAAATTCTTTACCTAATAAGCATAGAACGCTGGAGATTATTAAAGCCATTTATGGAATTGCCGTCGCCCTAGATCTAGAAATTGTTGTTGAAGGCGTAGAAACTGTGAGCGAGCTTAAGCAACTGCAATCCATGGGCCCGGTCATTATTCAAGGGTACTTATTTTCTAGACCTATACCTGCATTGGAAGTCGACAACTATTTGAAACGGTTTTCACTTAAAGTCTCAAAGAATGAGAATATTCTTAAGCTTAAATAATCAGCGTGTGTCATGTTTGATTATACTAATCCGTTATTTGTTTAACCGATAAGGGTTAGTTATATTTTGTGTTTTTCAGATAAGATTATTTCCGCTAGAGTGAACGCAATTTATAATTCTCTGAAATCAACTTTCACTCTGACCGGATTTTTATGTACGTATACGATCAGTACGATCAGCAATTGCTGAATGAACGTGTCACCCAATTTAAAGGGCAAATGGCGCGCTATCTCGAAGGCAAAATAGCCGAAGACGAATTTTTGCCACTGCGTCTTCAAAACGGTATCTATGTCCAGCGTTATGCACCTATGCTGCGTGTTGCTATTCCATATGGTCAACTTAACAGCGATCAAATGCGCGCCTTGGCTAAAGTGGCCCGCGATTATGATAAGGGCTATGCGCACTTCTCGACGCGTCAAAACGTTCAGTTTAACTGGCCAGCACTGGAACAATGCCCAGATATTTTGGCCGATCTCGCTGAAGTTCAAATGCACGCAGTGCAAACTAGCGGTAACTGCATTCGTAATACCACCACTGACGAATATGCCGGAGTAATTGCCGAAGAAGTCGTTGATCCTCGCCCCTATTGCGAAATCATTCGCCAGTGGTCTACCTTCCATCCAGAATTTGCGTTCTTACCTCGTAAGTTCAAAATTGCCGTGAATGCGGTTCCCGGTGAAGATCGTGCGGCCATTGCTATGCACGATATTGGTTTGAACATTATTAAAAATGACGCAGGTGAGGTTGGTTATCGTGTGCTTGTTGGTGGTGGTTTAGGCCGGACCCCAATTTTAGGCACAGAAATTTGTGACTTCTTACCAGAGCAGCATCTTTTAACGTATCTGGATGCGATTATTCGCGTATACAACCAGTTTGGTCGTCGCGATAACAAGTACAAAGCACGTATTAAGATTCTAGTGAAAGCACTGGGTATCGAACGTATGCGTGAGCTGGTTGAAGAAGAATGGAACAGAATCAAAGACGGTGAAGGTCAGCTTACTCAAGCCGAGTTAGCGCGTGTTAAGCAACATTTTGTTGACCCTAGTTATGAAGATCTGACTGATGAACCAGAAACGCTGATCAGTGCAAAAGCAGAAAACAAAGGATTTGCGCGATGGTTAAGCCGCAACGTTCGTGCCCATAAAAAACCCGGTTATGCCGTCGTTACTCTGACGTTGAAGCAAATTGGTACGCCACCAGGGGATGTCACTGCTGAGCAAATGGATCAAATTGCTGAACTATCAGATGAATTTAGCTTTGGCGAGTTACGTTCGACACATCAACAAAACTTAGTGCTCCCTGACGTTGAACAAAGAGAATTGTTTAATGTTTGGCAAAAAGCCAAAGTATTAGGTTTAGCCACACCAACGTTGGGTCTTCTGACCAATATGATTTGCTGTCCCGGTGGTGATTTTTGCGCGTTGGCGAACGCTAAGTCGATTCCAGTAGCCGAAGCCATTCAAGCACGCTTTGACAATCTTGATTACCTGTACGATTTAGGCGAACTCGATCTTAATATTTCTGGCTGTATGAATGCCTGTGGCCATCATCACATTGGTCACATCGGGGTTTTAGGTGTCGATAAAAAAGGCGAAGAGTTTTATCAAGTCTCGTTAGGTGGGAACTCCGGTGGCAATGCAGGCGATACATCTGCGTCTGTAGGGAAAATTTTAGGGCCTTCTTTTGCTCGTGACAAAATGCCCGATGTTGTTGCCACTATTTTAGACTTTTACGTCGCCAACCGTCACGAAGGCGAAACTTTTCTAGAAGCCTATCGCCGCATCGGCCACGATTCATATAAGGGAGCCGTATATGGCAAAGCTGATTAATACCCATGGCGAAGTTGCAAATACGCCACTTACCCAAGTAACGTTTGAACAGTGGCAGGCATCACCGAACGGCAACAGCCTAGAGCTATTTCTGAGCAGTGATCAAACTGCCGATTTGATTGGTGATCAATGCAAATCATTTGCCCGTATTTGCATCGACTTCCCAAAGTTCTCTGATGGTCGCGGCTATTCTGCTGCTCGTTTATTACGTGAGCGCTATGGTTTTAACGGCGAATTACGTGCGGTCGGCGATGTGTTAATTGACCAGCTCTTTTTTATGAAGCGTTGTGGTTTTGATACGTTTGCCCTGCGTGATGATCAAGTTCTTGAAGATGCCTTGGCTGCGTTCAGCACTTTTTCTGTTTCATATCAGAACGATGTACTTGATCAAAAGCCGCTTTTTAGACGTCGCATGAACTGAGAAGGCATTCATTAAATCGATTTTCTTGTTACCTGTTTTTTGATACAGACTGGCACAAGATACGATACTGTCATACTCTCTAGGTTGCCTTAACGTATTAGGCATCTAGGGAGTTTTTTTATGTCTCAGGATATTTTTTTTTCATTCTTCCTTATCTTCTCGGGTACTCTCGTTCTCGCCACGCTTGCCCTGTTTACTCGTCAACCTTTATTAATCGCTTACATCGCTTTGGGCGCTATTGCCGGCCCCTTTGGTGGCGATTGGATAAGTGATACCGCGTTACTTGAACAGATGGCTCATGTTGGCATCATTTTCCTTTTGTTTTTACTTGGCATGGACATGCAGCCATCATCATTAATGTCGGTTTTAAAACGTGCATTGCCCGTCGCGCTTATAAGTTCTATCGCTTTTTTTATTATTGGTTATCTTATCACCTGTTGGATGGGTTTCCCCACGAATGATGCTTATATCGTAGGCACTGCGTTGATGTTTTCCAGCACCATTATCGGATTAAAACTGCTGCCCACAACGGTGTTACATCACAAACCCGTGGGTGAAATGATGGTTGGATTGTTATTAATGCAAGACATCATCGCCATTCTCAGTTTAATTGTATTAGGTGTTCTTGCTGGTGATAATAAAATGCCAGTATGGCAGCCATTTTTAGCGCTGCCGATCGTGATTTTAATAAGTTACGCCACGGTCCGATGGATTTTACTGCCATTAATGAAACGTTTTGATCGCTTTCAAGAATATCTTTTCATTATGGCCATTGGTTGGTGCTTAACCGTAGCGGAAGTGAGTAATCTAGTTGGCTTAAGTTACGAGATTGGTGCCTTCATTGCTGGGGTAACGCTGGCAACCACACCTATCGCGCAATTTATCGCGCTCAGTTTAAAACCACTGCGTGATTTCTTTTTAGTAATGTTTTTCTTTACCCTAGGTGCCAGCTTTAACTTTGGCATGCTCAATCAAGTCGCTTGGGCTGCCGTCGTACTGGCTGGCGCAGTATTGCTGTTAAAACCGCTGACCTTTCGATTACTGCTGGGTAATACATTATTTGGCAACATTCAGTCAGAACCAAAGTTATCTTGGGATGTAGGATTTCGATTAGGGCAGATTAGTGAGTTTTCGTTATTGATCGCTTTTTTGGCAATCAGTCATGGTTTGTTAAGTGAGCGCGGATCATTATTAATTCAAGCAACGGCGATCATCACATTTGTGATCTCTAGCTACATTGTTGTTTTTAATTACCCCACCCCAATTGCAGTGAGTGCCAAGCTAAGAAGGGATTAAATATATTAAAGACGTTAAGGCAGAACAAAATAAAAAACTGAATGGGGTTTGAATCCATTCAGTTTTTATCATCAAAATTAATCATAAAAAAATATGATTACCAGGTACAGTTGAAGGGTTACGCTTTTGACAAATTCAAACGGTAACGACCAACGCCCTTACCCGCCAAAATTTGAGTTAACGTTTCGCCTAGTTGTCCACGACCAATCTCAGTGGTACTCGCTTCTAAAGCATCCAAACGCCAAGGCCCGGCTACTTTATCGACCACCGCTTGCTTATCAGCGACCGGAATCTCCACTGAATCAACACCCAGCAAGCTGATGCCACGAATAATAAATGGAAACACACTGGCTTTAAAAGAAACGCCACCAATCATACCGCAAGTAGAAACCGCACCTTCGGGCTGTATTTGTGGGATTAAGGCTTCTAACACCGTACCACCTACGGTATCCAATGCCGCTTGAAATTGCGGCCTTGCCATCGCCTTGCCAGCCACCGCCATAAGATCTTCACGCGAAATAACCGAGCTAGCGCCCATCGCTAATAAAGCTTGTTCTTGCTCAGACTTACCACTGACCGCAATCACATCATAGCCGAGGTGATTGAGTAATAAGACACCGACCGTACCAACGCCACCGGTTGCACCGGTAACGACAACAGAGCCATTTTTGGGCGAGATGCCAGCACGTTCCAATTTGAGCACACTTAGCGCTGCGGTAAAGCCAGCAGTGCCCCATGACATTGCCGTAGCAGCGTCGATGCCTTCTGGCAGCGTTAACACCCATTTGGCAGGGACTCGAATGCGTTTCGCAAAACCACCGGCAGTGTTCATCCCCAGATCATAACCAAACACCATGACTTGTTGGCCGACTTTAAAAGCGTCGTCATCAGAAGACACGACTGAGCCCGCGGCATCAATGCCTGGAGTATGAGGAAACGACTTGGTCACGCCATGGTTGCCGCTTGCAGACAGTGCATCTTTATAGTTCAGTGAAGAGAATTCCACGTCGATGACAACATCACCGGCAGGTAATTCATCCAGCGAGCGCTCAATCCAATTGGCTTGCATGCCGTCATCTTGTTCGCTGACTTGATAGGCTAAAAATGTCATAAACTCTCCTGTCATCTAAAAGCCGTTGGAGAACACTTTGCGCCCATAGGGTAGCAAAGTGATTCGTGGCTCTGATTTTTTTATTTAGGTCTAGTTATCTATTCGTTATGGATATGTATTAGCTTTTATTCTGAATTCGATTGTGCAGCAAGGTAAAGAATCTTGTCGCCGCACGTTCAACACCCGCTTGTAATGACAAGCCTAGCTTCTCCTGCAGAGTACGTTTGTATTCATAACGGACGGTGAAAACGTCTGCATTCTCGCAAGCGTTAATAATATAATCGTCACTGGTGCCGACTTCGTCGATCAAACGATGCTCGATCGCTTGCTGACCATACCAGATGTCACCAGTGGCCACAGCGTCGATATCAACACGTGGACGGAACTGTTTAACATGCTGCTTAAACAACTCGTGAGTATCTTCAAGATCAGACTGAAACTTTTCACGTGCTTTGTCGGTGTTTTCACCAAACATAGTGACCGTACGCTTGTACTCACCCGCTGTAAATAATTCAAAATCGACGTCGTATTTTTTCAGTACTTTATTAAAGTTGGGCAGTTGAGCAACGACACCAATCGAGCCGACAATCGCAAACGGAGCCGCAATAATACGCTCGGCCAAGCAAGCCATCATATAACCACCACTGGCAGCGACTTTATCGACACAGACAGTGAGTTGAATGCCCTTATCACGGATACGCTTTAGTTGAGACGCGGCTAAACCATATGAATGCACCATGCCGCCGCCACTTTCGAGACGAATAACGATTTCATCGTCTTTGGTCGCCATGGTCAGCACGGCACTGATTTCTCGACGCATCAAATCGACATCACTGGCACCTATATCGCCATCAAAATCCAACACATAGACGTGTTTGGCTGGTTTCGACTCGGCAACGCCGACAAGTTTCTTCTCTGCCTTGGCCTGTTCTTTGTCTTTCTTTTTACGACTCTTCTCTAACGATTTGATTTCTGCATCCGAACTGATTGCATACTCAATTTGCTGCTTATTATCGTCGAGTTCGTCATTAACTTTGCGTATTTTCAATTCACCTTCGCTATCTTCATGTCGACGATTACGCATCCCAATTGACACAATTCCACCCACGACGACCAAAACAGCAACCACTAATGTGAGTGTTTTGAGTAAAAATGCACCGTATTCCAAAAGAAAGTCCAAGCGTGATTCCTTATTTAAGTTTGCTTTGAATAATTTTAAGGACTCAGCATAACTTAACCAGCGTTAGGAGCAAACCGGAACTCCTGCTGTAGTAGTATTTTTATGCTCTGATTAAGATCACTTTGTTGCAAACAACAGCTGCAAATAACAATAGGAAGCTAAATTGTAAGGATGAAATAATGCAAACTGGGTACAAAAGCGTCTTTTCGCGTTTTTCGTTGACACAGAAAGCGGACACTCATAAAGTAATCGCATAATATTGTCCGACAATCCACACTGTCGGGAACTAACTCACTGCAATATTAATGATACTTCATTAAGGAAATTACTATGGCTACTGCTGCTGAAATTATCGAGCAAATGAACGCAAAATTTAATCCGGCTGCGGCTGCGGGTTTGGATCTAGTTTTTCAGTTTAATATTGAAGATGCGGGCAATTACCACCTCAATATTAAAGACGGTACTTGTGCACTCGCAGATGGCGATGCTGGCGACCCAAACGTAACATTAATTATGAACAGTGATACTTTAAAGGGCATTGTTTCTGGCGAAAAGAACGGCATGATGGCGTTTATGTCGGGTGATCTTCGTGTCGAAGGCGACATGATG
>JARGOI010000043.1:0-2922 GCA_029212275.1 Thalassolituus sp. | reverse complement strand
GAACGGCATGATGGCGTTTATGTCGGGTGATCTTCGTGTCGAAGGCGACATGATGTTAGCGACTAAATTAGGCGAGCTTTTTCCTGCCTAAAAATGAAGATTGGCTTGTTAGTTTATCCACTCGCCAAACTCACAATTGCTGTTACACAAGTTTAAAACACAAAAAAAGCGCAGATGCGCTTTTTTTGTCTCAAAATTCTATTTCGAACAGTTTGCTTGCGTTACTCACTATGATGTAAGCAACTCATAATATTTTTCTAAAATATCTAAGATTAGCGAAAGCCAAACACCACTTCTCGGGCGGCTTCGTTATGGGGTCTAGCGACTAACCCACCTTGAGAGGTATATACGCCAAACTCAGCACCGTTGGCCATTGGCATAAATACGCCGCTGCCAAACTCGGCTTCCAGCCAAAACTGAACTCGCTCAGCAAGCGACCAAACATCGACCCAATTGCCGCCACTTAATTGATAAACGGTTCGCTCAGAATTACGTTCTTGCTGCAGCGATAAATATCTTCCTGACAGCCTATCAAGCTTCACAATGGGTTCGAAACCCATGGCAGCTCCAGGTCCACGCCAGACCAAAAGACGAGCGTCCAGTTGCCACTGATCGCCTTTTAATATGTATCTATCTTCGTTGAATTCATCTGTTTGCAATCGAACTTCGTATTCTTGCGGATCCAGTTCGTATATTGTAAGAATCACCAGCGGTTGATCGGATATGGTGGTTCGATATTGGCTGACATCAAAGACTGCAAATCCCAGCCAAATGATCACACCTATCATTACAAAACCGAAGGTACCGCGCAGCCATTGCCAAAACCAACGACGCCCAGTCCATAGTACAATCACAACCACCAGTAGAATTAGCCCTGACACACCTAAAAAGCCATAAAGACTATTCTGTAACATGGGTACCCTTTAGATTGGAAGGTCGAAGAACCACCAAGCTTTCCTCCGCAATTCGCAATGCTTCATTCGCCACGCTTGCTGGCGAATCAATCGTGTCTAAGTAATATTCAATGGCAGTAATAGCATCCGCAAACGCCTCTATTTTATGGCTTGCTGGCGGATTCATACTGCGTACGATATTTTCATCAGCAAAGGTCTCTAAATCGACAAGTTGCATTTGCAAATTAGGCTGACCTAAAAATATAAGGGCGCCAGAGACATCATGCAGACTTTTGGTAATGTGATTGACGTGCATTTTATCTTTGCTTTCAAGATAAGAACCAACAGCTCGCTTGACCATAACCAAGGCGGAAATAGCTTCAGAAATGACACATATTTCTGCTTCCCGCAAGGTGATGGGATCAACAATCGCTGAATGATCAGATTTCCCTGTTTGAATCAATCCCAACACATCTTGCTCTAACTGAACAATCACGTCTGCCAGTGTATTAAAGTTAATTTCATTGCGTTGAATCAAATAGATTTGACCTTCAGTCAACTCTGATGACCGATGCATATCAACCATATTAAGGGTATCAGCAATACGTGATAAACGTTCAATCAACTCTTCCGAACTGACTTCAAATGTGTCGTTGCGTTGACCGTGGTCAATCATCTCTTTGAGAACATGAATTTCTTCTTGCACTGCACGAGAAAACGACACCAATGCCGATTGATCTGGACCTTTTAGATTATCGCGAGCACGATCCAAATCAGCATCACTGACATGGTTTTTAAGCTGATAGGCTTCTTGCAGATCAATTAATTGCTGGGTATCCGGTTTCGCCAGCGCAATCATGTATAAGAATTCTTTGAACAACCACTCTGGAATTTTCGTTTGAAAACCAGATTCTTTGTTATTGCTTAACATCCGAATCTGGCGTTCTAGACCACTGAGCAAAGTGATACGCAACGGAGTAATAGCAAATTTCTGTCGCGTCATGGTATCAACCGCGATCGCAGCTATGTTCCAAAAAGGCCACGCTGCCGAACCACGACTGCATAATTCAACTCGGCTAGAAGCCCTAGCAATAACCTGCAGGGGTCCATGGCGACCAGCACTTCGAATCAAACCAATCAAACCAAGCTGCAGCATTTGACGCACTCGTCGATAGGGCACGCTGTCACCCGTCGAGGCTGGAATCGTTTGTCGAGGGCGCACCAAATTCATAAAGAAGTAAGCTTCAGGAAGTGGTTTCTCTTGGCGCTGACGTCGAACATGGTTGATGGTTGGAATCAATAAGGACGGTGCTACGGGCTGACCCGCAAGCACAAATTCGGTGTAGCGACGCAGGTACATAACTGCTTCGACACAGGAATCCAATAGTTTAGCATTGAGTGAACTGCCGAGATGAAAACGAACAGTCTCGGCTAATTCTGAACATAATCTTTCACCCGCTCGAAACTCTAGCATTTTGAACATACCGCGAAGCTGAAGTATCTCGTCTAAAAATTGACGAAGGCTGCTTTCTCCTCCACCAGAAGAGTAATGATCAAGTTGCACCGAGGCATGCTCAAATGTTTGATCCATTTCTTCTCGCAACATGTGCAATGACGCTGCAAATTGCTTGTGTTCATTAGATGAGTTCAAAGATGACATAAACACTACTTCTTCTTTTTATTAGGTAACATTAGTTTACCTAGAGACGAACAAAAGCGCGATGCGTTTTAGCGACATCCGCAGTATCAGACTATACTGCCGCAAGAAGGTAGTGTGGTGCAATCCTGACTTTATCGTCAATTAGGACACTTAAGCTAAACAGATTCGTCTTTTAGGCTTTACTTGCATTACTTGGCAAAGCAATTAGAGTGCAATCGGTTTTCTCTTCAGCCAGTTTTGCTTCCTTTGTATTTCAGTTTTGCTGCAATAAATAAGAAATAGTACGAAAAAGGTCTGATACATAGACGAAAATCTAAAATTTAAGGTACGACACTTAAAATTTGACCTATATATGTTAAACCCAAGATT
>JARGOI010000492.1 GCA_029212275.1 Thalassolituus sp. | reverse complement strand
AATCGACATGGATAAGCAGTTCATCCAATAAAATAGCGGCCACGTCATTACGAGATAAGTTGGCCTTTAAACTGCGCAAATCCACCCAGGGTTGATCTATCGTTTCAGCATCATGCTCACTGAGCGACAGATTGAGACCGATACCAATCACGACTTGGCAGTGGCTATTATACTCGCCCGTCACCTCCAGTAAGATGCCTGCTAACTTTTTGCCTTGGGCGTAAATATCGTTCGGCCACTTCAGTCCAACACCTTCGATGCCTAAACGCGCCAGTGCTTTTTCAACGGCAATGGCGGTGACCAAGCTTAACCCTTCAAGCACGGCCATTCCGCCAGAAAAAGACACTAATAATGATAAGTAAATATTCTTACCAAAGGGGCTGACCCATTGCCGCCCACGTCGACCACGACCGTGATGTTGTTTTTCAGCAAATACGGCGTAGCGCTTACCCATATGATTATTGGCACGCTCAAATAAATAGGTGTTGGTGGAATTCACATCCAGCAATACCTCTAATATATCCAAACGTTGATGCAATTGCTGGCGTATGCGCTCGGAATCAAGCAATTCTATTTGATCGTGCAAGCGGTAACCCTTCCCCTTTACAGAGGAATAAGGAATATCGAGATCTTCCAGTTTTTTTAATTGTTTCCACACGGCGGCGCGGCTCACCCCTAAGGCTTCCCCGAGTGCTTCGCCAGAATGAAACTGTCCGTCGGCCAATATGCCCAACAAGGTATTTAGCATCGATATCTCCCAATGGAAGGGCAAACTATAACAGAGGTTTTAATAACATCGAGAGTGCAAACTCTAATGCCGAGAGTTCACATTCTATTCTAGGCTTATGTTTACTCACGCATTCCTGATGAGATTGGGCTAAACTCAATTAAGTTTTACTCCAAGGGAATGACTCATGCGCTCGTATTGTTCAGATCGAAGGTGCCCTACTTGGCGTCTAAGTCGTTTTTCTTGCATCACTTTGTTTTTATTTTTAACACTGGCGACGCTAAACAGTGCTGCGGAGTCAGAAATCCAATCTTTAGAAGAAATCAGCAGTCACACAAGTGCAGAACAACAAGACCTATACGTATTCGAAAATAATCCCGAAGCGCTTTATGATTCAAAAGTATTGATTATTCAACCGCCTCGTTCTAATCAAGATGGTTCTTACCAATACTACCGAGACTTGCTGTTACTTATTTTAAATCATGAGTTGTTGAATATCAGCATCGAGATACCAAACACTGAGGCGAGCCAAAGACGCAGCTTTCAAATGCTTGAAGATGGGTCGCTAGATATTGTTTGGGCCGGCACCAGTGAAACTTATGAAAAGCAATACAGGGCAATCAAAGTCCCTCTTTATGGTGGTTTACTGGGCTTACGCTTGGCGCTTATTCGTCGTTCGGATAAAGCGGTTTTTGATGTGATTACTGACGCTAGCCAGCTTAAATCGTTGTCCGCCTGTCAAAGTGACCAATGGGCTGACGCTGATATTTTAGAAGATAATGGCTATTTAGTAGAACGTGCCGTTAAATTTTCCACCATGCACTTAATGCTGAGTAGAGGCCGTTGTGATTATTTCCCACGCGGCATTACCGAGGCTTACAACGAGGCGAAACAACCTGGTAACGAAAATTTAATGGTATACGAAAGAATTGCTCTGTATTACCACTTTCACATGTACTTTTTTGTCGAAAAAGAAAACGAAGCATTGGCAATGATATTAGAGACACGGCTACAACAATTGGCTAAATCGGGGGAATTACTGCAGTTTATGCAGCAACACCCCGTCACCAAAACTTTATTCCCGCTAGAACGCTATCACGACTTATTGATATTTAAATTAGACAATTCATACCTAGCCAACCCTGAAACCGATTTATACGACTGGCTAGATTTGTCTTTTTTAAACGCACTGCCCACTGATGCTAAAAACGAGCCCCCAGCATCAAAGTAGCGCCACGCCCCGGAGCAAGTACCTTATCTTTAACAAACGAAGTGTGATAACGCACTTCGCTATCTAACAAGTTGGTGCCTGTTAAAGCCACTTGGGACTCACCCAGATTACCTGCCCAGTCATAACGCACTCCGGCATTAACAATATTAAAGCCGGCTGTTGGTGTTTCTAAGTCGACGCCACGGCTTGTTGCAACGCGATCTTGCTTTAAATAATGCTGGATTTGGGCAAAACCGCTCCACTTGAACGTGCTGTAGTCGATGCCCAGTCCAA
>JARGOI010000491.1 GCA_029212275.1 Thalassolituus sp. | reverse complement strand
CACTGCCGTTGGTAAGTATTACCGCCTTCGAGGCGCTAGAGCGTTTAAATGTCACTGCTGCTGATGACCTTCTTATTATGGGCGGCACTGGTGGTGTGGGGCAGATGGCGGTGCAGCTAGCGAAGCTAAAAGGCGCTAATGTCACAGCAACCGCCGGTTCTGCCGATGGCATTGAATTTATTAAGACACTGGGTGCGAAAGGCATTCGTCATGCGGATGTGGAAAGCGTACAAGGTAGTTTCAATAAGGTCCTTGATACCCACGGCGGAGAAAGTTTTCAGGCGGCATTATTGGCAGCAAATTTTAACGCCCAAGTGGCCACGATCAATGCCCGCAATACTTACGATTTAGCTCAGGCGCACGGCAAAGCGTTAACCATTCATGCGGTATTTATGATGCTGCCGCTTTTAACGGGCACTGGTCGCCGTGCTCATGGCGACTTTTTAGCGTGGCTCACAACTGCAATTGATAGTGGATTTGAGAGCAGCAAAGTACAAGTCCCTTTTGTTGAAGTTTTACCCGCGGCCAGCGTGATGGATACTCATCAACGCTATGAGAATGGTGAACTGAAACATAAGGTTGTCTTTACGTTTTGAACCGTCTTTACTTTTAAATGAGGATCGAGTGGTTACTCGATCCCAATCATCTTGTGGGTCTGTAAGCTTAACTTCCACTTCGGGTGCTTAAGGCAATAGCTCAACGCTTTCTGGGTATTACTGCCCGACAACCCTTCCTTTGCGCCTTCGAGTTTGTCGCTCGCTAATACTACCGGTTGGAAATCCGCCATGGGCTGCAAGTAATAGTGATCGGCTTCTATGTGTTCAAAGCGCTCTGGCATTGCCAGTGGCTGGGGGTATACCAACTTGAGTTCATCGCAGCGAATAAAGGCCAGTTCGGCATCGGCTTTGGGGCTCAGACATACCCAATCGATACCATTGGCCAGAGGTAATGTGCCATTGGTTTCTACGGCCACTTCAAACCCCGCCTCATGAAATGCTGAGACTAGCTCGTCATCAAGCTGCAGTAGCGGTTCGCCACCGGTGCAAACAACGTAAGGTCTTACCTGAACTTGTGTGCCTTTTGCATTGCCGGGCCACAAACGTGCGACCAGATCGACCAATGCTTGTTTAGTATACTCGCCGCCATTGGTGCCATCTGTACCAATAAAGTCGGTATCACAAAATTGGCACACGGCAGTAGCACGTGACTCTTCGCGGCCATTCCATAGGTTGCACTTACTAAATCGACAAAAAACAGCAGGGCGTCCAGCTTGAGCACCTTCTCCTTGAAGCGTGTAAAAAGCCTCTTTTACCTTATATAAGTTGTCGGCCATTTAAGCGGACTCGTACAGTAAAGGGTCGGGGGTATTATTAAGTGTGAAAGCCTCCAAGCGCTCGACACAAGAACCACACTTACCACAGGCCTTTTCTCGGCCGTTATAACAGGTCCAAGTTTTACCGTAATCAAGGCCCATCGCGAGTCCATCTTTTAAAATTTCTGTCTTATCGCCATTGAGGTAGGGCGTTACAATGTCGACCGGCTCATAGTTGGCAAGCTTGGCCACACAATTCATGGCATGCACGAAATCAGGACGACAGTCAGGATAGATTGCATGATCACCCGAGTGCGCACCATAGAACACTTTCGATGCGCCGATATCCACTGCATAGCCAATGGCCAAAGACAGTAAAATCATATTGCGATTAGGCACCACGGTAGATTTCATATTCGCTGCTTCGTAGTGACCTTCGGGAATTTCAAGGGCAGAGGTCAATGAAGAGCTTTGCAACAGCTGATTGATGGCGGTGATATCAATGATCCGGTGGGCGATACCGAGTTCTTCGCATACCGAGATCGCATACTTAATCTCTTTTTTATGCTTCTGACCATAATCAAAGGTTAATGCATACAGATCGTAGCCATCGTGCAACGCACGGTTGAGGATAGTAAAGGAATCCATACCACCAGAATAAATAACGACTGCTTTTTCATCTATAATCATTAACCCAAGCCCACCTTTCGCTGCTGTATATGTCTATTGCAAGTGACAATTGATTTAAACAATTGAACCTAACATGAAAAGCGCAGTATACGCTGCTCAACCGCTGTGCGGAAATAACAGAACAATCAGCTCTGATACACGTTGTGACACTGCATGAAAAAATATTTCAGAAAAACTTCACAAAACCGCTTGATCTAAATTCAAAACTCCGTAGAATGCGCCGCCTGCTCAG
>JARGOI010000490.1 GCA_029212275.1 Thalassolituus sp. | reverse complement strand
TGCCACAGGTTAATTAAACTATTCATGCCAGCCCCTTAACCTAATGTGTACAGCGTATCGCCCACTTTCACCGGTACACCTTCTTTAGCAGAAACACTGCCAATGGTACCAGCACGAGGAGCGCGAACTTCGGTTTCCATCTTCATGGCTTCCAGAATGAGTACGACATCACCTTCGGCAACCTCGTCACCTGGCTGCACTAAGACTTTCCAGATATTGCCCGACAATGGCGAAGCCACTGGATCACCACCACCCGCGGCAACGGGCGCTGCAGAGGAAGACTCGCCCCCCATCGACATGGGCGCGCCATTAATGGGAGCTAAATCGGTAACGTCGCCACCTTCGTTAACTTTAACAACGTATTCTTTGCCATCAACGTTAATGGTATAGGTGTCAGTATCAGCACCAGCAGCGCTTGGTGCAGGTTCGAAGGCGTCAGGGTTACCACGATTGGCCAAGAATTTTGGTGCAACCTGTGGGAACATCGCCAGAGTCAGAGCATCATCGATAGCGTTCTCAGCCAGCTTGAAGCCTTTTTCTTCTGCCAGTTTTTTCACGTCGGCCAGCACTTGATCCATTTCGTTGTCGATCAAATCCGCCGGACGACAAGTGATGACTTCTTTGCCTTCCAGAACACGAGCTTGCAGCTCAGCATTCATCGGCGCTGGTGCAGCACCATATTCGCCCTTCAGGATACCCTGCGTCTCTTTCGAGATTGTTTTATAACGCTCACCGGTTAAAACATTCAGTACCGCTTGAGTACCCACGATTTGAGACGTCGGCGTTACTAATGGGATATAGCCTAAATCTTTGCGTACAAGAGGAATCTCTTTCAGTACTTCATCAAACTTATCTGAAGCACCCTGCTCGCGCAGTTGATTTTCCATGTTGGTCAGCATGCCACCTGGGACTTGCGCCACCAAAATACGTGAATCGGTGCCGCGTAGCGCACCTTCAAATTTCGAGTATTTCTTACGTACTTCGCGGAAGTACGCAGCAATTTCTTCTAGTAACAACAGGTCGATACCGGTGTCGCGATCGGTACCTGCCAACGCCGCAACCACAGACTCAGTGGCGGTGTGACCGTAGGTCATCGACATTGAAGAAATCGCCGTATCAACACGATCAATGCCCGCTTCAACGGCTTTTAATATAGTCATATCGGATAAGCCAGCCGTCGCATGTGCGTGTAACTGAACTTCCAGATCGGTCTGCGCCTTTAAGCGTGACACCAATTCAAAGGCTTCGTATGGGGTTAACACGCCCGCCATATCTTTAATGGCGATAGAGTCTGCACCCATATCTTCAATTTGTTTGGCCAAGCTTACCCAAGCTTCCAGCGTATGCACTGGGCTAGTGGTATAAGACAAAGTCGCTTGCGCATGTCCGCCGTTCTTTTTCACTGCTTTTAACGCAGTATCGAGGTTGCGCGGATCGTTCATGGCGTCAAACACGCGGAATACGTCAACACCATTGGTGACGGCGCGCTCAACAAATTTTTCTACAACGTCATCGGCATAATGGCGATAACCCAACAGGTTCTGACCACGAAGTAACATCTGATGCTTCGTTTTTGGCATTGCCTTTTTAAATTCACGGATACGATCCCAAGGATCTTCGCCCAAATAGCGAATGCACGAATCAAAGGTCGCGCCACCCCAAGATTCGAGAGACCAATAACCCACTTGATCGAGTTTGTCAGCGATGGGAAGCATGTCATCGATGCGCATGCGGGTCGCTAAAATTGACTGATGTGCGTCGCGAAGCACGACGTCGGTGATGCCTAAAGGTTTTTTAGAATCGGTCATAAGGGTGATGGCCTTTTCATCCGTTAACGTTGTAAACGTATGGGTTATTATATATCACGGGCTACTTTTGGCGCTCGCGATGCTCTTTTACAGCTGCCGAAAGAACTTTCAGCAATTGCGGATCGACACCCGATTGCTTATTTACTTTCGGTTTAACAGGAACCAGTACAGGCTCGGGTGTGAATTTAGTTACCAGCTTGGACATAAGTCCCGTTACGAACACCAGCATTATCAAAAAGACAAATACTACGCCCATGCCGAAAATCATTAATTCCAAACCCTGTGATACGAGATTTTGCTCGGGCATCAGGGGGGCTCCTTATTATGTAGAATCGAATCCAGATTTGCCTTGTCAGTGAATTTTTATCGAGCACAAAGCGCCCTGTTATGCGGTTGACAAGCCGAAGTAGATTACTTAAAAGGGGGGG
>JARGOI010000042.1 GCA_029212275.1 Thalassolituus sp. | reverse complement strand
TGACCCAAGCATTGGTTAAGCCCGGAAATTTCACTAAGCTATCCAGCTCTTTTTTCAATGATTCGCTGGTCATACCGGCGCGCCATTGGTCGCGCGGCTTTAGCTGAATAAAGGTTTCGATCATGGTGAGTGGTGCTGGGTCGGTGGCGGTTTCGGCGCGACCGACTTTGCCAAACACGCTTTTCACTTCCGGCACGGTAGCGATGAGCTTATCCGTTTGTTGTAGTAATTCTCGCGCTTTGCCAATGGACAGTCCTGGATAAGTGGTCGGCATGTACATCAAGTCGCCCTCATCTAACGGCGGAATGAACTCGCTGCCGATTTTAGTGACTGGCCAAAAGCCGATAACAAGAATTAGAGCGGCGAGTAACAAGGTGGCTTTAGGAAATTCCAACACTTTCGATAACGCCGGTTTATAAATAGCGATGAGTGCGCGATTAACGGGATTTTTATGCTCGGACAGCACCTTGCCGCGAATAAAGTAGCCCATCAACACGGGCACCAATGTTACGGCCAGTGCAGCACTGGCGGCCATGGCATAGGTTTTGGTGAACGCCAGCGGTGAAAACATCCGGCCCTCTTGCGCCTCAAGGGTAAACACCGGAATAAAGCTGACGGTAATAATCAGCAAACTGAAAAACAGCGCAGGCCCGACTTCGGTGGCGGAGTCCATGACCACTTGCCAGCGATTTTCGTTAGTCAGCGGCGTGCGTTCCATGTGTTTATGCATGTTTTCGATCATCACTATTGCGCCATCAATCATGGCGCCGATGGCAATAGCGATACCGCCCAACGACATGATATTGGCATTCAGACCTTGCGCGTGCATGACGATGAAGGCCGCCAGAATACCGACTGGTAAGCTGATAATGGCCACCAAACTGGAACGTACATGGAGTAGAAAGACGAGGCAAACGAGCGCCACCATCAAAAATTCTTCCAATAATTTGTGCCATAGGTTTTCTACGGCGCGCTCAATCAACCCCGAACGATCGTAGACCGTGACGATTTCAACGCCGTCTGGCAAACCGGCTTTGAGCGTCGCTAATTTGGCCTTCACGCCATTGATGGTTTGCTGCGCATTTTCACCAAAGCGCATCACCACGATGCCACCGACCACTTCGCCTTCACCATTTAATTCGGCAATGCCGCGGCGCATTTGTGGCCCGATTTCTATGTCGGCGACATCGCGCAGCAGTATCGGGGTGCCTTTTTCATTACTAATACCAAGAGGAATCATTGCGAGATCTTCCACACCTTGGATATACCCAGTAGCGCGCACCATATATTCAGCTTCAGCCAGTTCAATTACCGAGGCGCCAATCTCTTGATTACCCGCTTGTATGGCGTTTTGAATATGCGCCAAGGGAATGCCGTAAGCGCGTAATTTATCGGGATCGACTTGGACTTGATATTGTTTCACCATGCCGCCAAGAGGTGCCACTTCTGACACCCCCGCTACTGTTTGCAATTCGTATTTTAGAAACCAATCTTGCAGGCTGCGCAGTTGACTGATGTCGTGCTGTCCGGTGGGGTCGGTGAGTGCATACAAATACACCCAGCCCACGCCGGTGGCGTCTGGACCGAGTTGTGGTTTTGCGTTGCTGGGCAAATTAGAAGCCACTTGCGAGAGATATTCTAATACCCGCGAGCGTGCCCAATAGAGATCGGTGTCTTCATTGAAAATGACATAAACATAGGAATCGCCGAAGAACGAATAACCGCGTACGGTCACCGCCCCCGGTACCGAGAGCATGGCCGTGGTTAAAGGATAGGTGACTTGATCTTGCACCACCTGCGGCGCTTGACCGGGATAACTGGTTTTAATGATGACTTGTACGTCAGACAAATCCGGAATGGCATCCACTGGGGTGTTTTTTAATGACCATGTGCCAACGCCAATCAATATGACCGTGGCGAGCAACACGAAGAAGCGGTTATGCACCGACCAGCGAATGATGGCGGCAATCATAAGTGCACTCCTTCATGCTGGTTTTCCACTGTCTTTTCTGCGGCCTTCTTTTGAATGTTGAGGATGGTAAATTCGCCGTCTCTGAGTTCAAAGGTAAAGCGCACTTTGTCCCCGTCATTAAAAGAATGGATATTAATTCCCTCAACCACCTCAAAGTCGAGTGTGGCTTCGCCGCGTTGCCATTGGGTGATTGGGCCGCGGGTGATATTTAACTTTCCTTGTTGATGATTTACCGCATTAATGACGCCATCGACGGTTGCTTCGCTGCCTTCAACTGAGCTTGGTTCAAAGTTAGGATCGCTGTCCATGCTTTCCATCTCAGTCATATCATTCATGCTGTGCTCAGCATGCCCGGCATGATCATCATTTTCTGCAGAATCACTGCTGGAAGTCATGCGCTTAAAATCGGAGGTTTTGCTCGATTCAGAATCGATAAGAAACTGCGCCGACGTGACGATCTCATCGCCTTCATTCAGACCACCGAGAACTTCGATCTTATCTGTGCTTTTTTGTCCAGCGGTCACTGCGACCGATTTAAAGCGACCATCGCCTAATGCCAACACGACTCGGTTTTGCTCAATGCCATTTTGTCTGCCCAAACGAATCAAGGCTTCACTGGGGATCATCAGCATTTCGTTGGCTGCGGAGGCGTTGATCGATAAGTGAGCAAACATGCCCGGACGAAGTTGGTTTTCATTCACTGTGTTTTTAGCTGAATTACCAACATGAATACGCACCTTGGCGCTGCGCGTGTCGGGACTCAAAGACGGATAAATATAGTCAACGTGGCCTTGCCATTCGGAGCCCGGCAGATAATCCAAGGTGATGGTCACCGCAGCGCCCTGTTTTACTTGGCTTAATTGTCGTTCAAAAATCTCACCAATCACCCAAAGGTGTTCTAACTCACCGATAGACATCATCTTGATGCCCGGCTGCACAAACATACCTTCACGTGCGTCCAAGTAATCCAGCACACCACTTTGCGGGGCTTTGATGGTCACGGTTTGCGAAACTTTGCCGCTAGATTGCACCCGTTTGATGTCGGATTCAGGCACTTGCAGGGCCATTAATCGTTCTTTCGCGGCACTGATCAATAATGGGTTATTGCGTCGCAATGCCAGCAAGTATTCTTCTTGCGCGTTCACCAAGGTAGGAGAATAAAGAGTGTAGAGTGGCTGCCCTTTTTCGACTGGGTCGCCTTTTGCTTTGACGTACAGTTTTTCGATCCAACCTTCGACGCGTGGGTGAATATGGACTAAACGATCTTCGTCGTATTGCACGTAGCCGACGGTTTCTATCTGCTGATTTAACGTCCCGCGCGATACTTTGGCAGTGCGTACGCCCATGTTATTGATAACGCTTGGACGGATGGTCACTGCTCCTGGCCCTTCTTTCGTCCCTGCATTTTCAGCGGCGTCTTGGTAAACCGGAATCAGGTCCATTCCCATAGGCGATTTACCCGGTTTATCGCGTTTGTAGTTTGCGTCCATCGGCGCAACCCAATACAACGGCTCTTGCTTCAGAGGTTCATTTGCCGCGTCCTTTGAGTTCGAATCTGAGGCCGCTTTATCAGAAAATAAACCAGTCGCAACATTTACACCAATCGCCAGTCCTATTCCCAGCCCGGCAACGATGGCAACTATAAATACTTTGTTAGTTTTCATCTTATTCACCTTTGGGTTCGGTTAGGTTGTTAGTGGCCTGGTAGCCGCTGGTCAAATAATTAATCGTCGCTAAGGTTTGCTGTTGCGCGACAGCGATGGCGAGTGCTTCAATTTTTGCGTTCAGCAGTGCAATTTGCGAACGCACCGCTTCGGCAAAATCGCCATCATCATTGTTGTAGGCGTTTAATACCGCTTCACTTTCATTACGCGTTTGCGGTAGTAAAGCCGAGGTATAAAGGTGATAGCGTTCGTTTAGATTTTGCAGTTGAACACTCGCAGCACCCAGCCGCGAGATGAGTTGGCGCGCAAGTAACTTTTCGTCGGTCTTGATAGATTCACTTTGATATTTGGCGGCACTGACTTCGCGATCTTGGCGGTTGCCGGTAAAGATCGGTAGGTCGAAGGTGATCCCCACCGACGCTAAATCCGCTCTAGTGTTGCCATTTTGGTCTTCGGCGCGATAGCCGTAACTCGCCGTAATTCCCCACTCGGGTTTGTATTTTTGTTGCGCCAAAGCAACCTGCGTTTGGGTGGCTTGCAGGCGACGCTTTAAAGCCAATAGCGATGGGTGATTTTCAACGAAGGGATATAACGCCGCCTTGTTTTCGGCGGCAGCAAGCAGTGTGGTCAGCGACACCCGCGAGCCACTATCCTCTGGGAGCGCTGGCGTCCCGCCGGCAGAAGTCGTGAATGATTCGTTGCTCTCTGGGAGCGCTGGCGTCCCACCTGCAGAAGTCGTGAATATTTCGTTACCCTCTGGGAGCGCTGGCGTCCCGCCGGCAGAAATCGTGAATGATTCGTTGCTCTCTGGGAGCGCTGGCGTCCCGCCGGCAAGCGTCGTAGAAGAAACGAAAGCGCTGACATTGGGTAAATCACTTGGTATAGAGTAAAACGCAATTGCACCTACCCATTCCGAAAGCCTTTGCTGCGCAGTATCGCGTGCGAATTTAAGCTCGGTCAAACGATCATCCAAACGCGTCAACTCAAGTTGTGCACGAATAATATTCTGCTGGCGCGCGCGCCCCAGTGCCGATGCATAATTAGCGCGAGTTGCATCAATCAGTTGCTGAAATAAATAACGATCTTGCTCAATCAAACGAATACTTTGTTGTGCTTGATACGCGTTTAGCCATAACTGAGTCACCGTTAGCTTTACTTGCGCTAGGCGATCCAAACGCAGCATTGGCTCTTGCAAGGCCATTTCGCGTTTTTGTCGAGCGGACAGGTTTAAGCTGTCGCCACGCGGAAACATCTGGGTCACACCAATGACCATTTGCGTCATCGGTTCTTGGTGAATATCCAAGGTATCCAGTGGGAAATTCCCCGCCGTAAGCGATACCTTTGGGTCTGGCAAACTGGTCGCGGCCGAGGACTGGTCTAGCAGGGCACTTTCACGATATTGACTGCCTTCTAACCAATGATCCTTCTGCTGGGCGACCTCAATCGCCAACTCCAAATTCAACAATGGAGCGTCAGAATCATCACTCAATCTTGCTTGCGCAAATGTGTTATTCATCACGCCTAACAACATAATGAACGTGATCATACCGCTGGACGCAGCATTTCGATGGCCATTCCAATTAAAAAGATTATTTAGCATTGCGCTGATCTCTTTTACAAAAACATATGTGCGCTCAATTACATCAGGCGCTTAATAAAAAGATAATTAAGAGGTGACTTGGACAGACGTCGCACCAAATTTCAGGCGCACGTATCCTACGTTAGCCGAGAATGGGTGGCTTATAAGGCGAGTCAGCAAGATTGCTGAGATAAGAGCTTTGGTAGTGATCAGCCACATGGCTCGACAATATGGCAAAAGAAATGATGGCGGGTGAGGAAAAAAATGCAGAAGGCGAAACACAGTGCGAGCCAGAGCATTGTTTGTCCTTGCAGCAATCATGGGAAGCAGCATTATCACTCATATCAAGCATGTCAGACATATCAACATCGGTCATCATGCTAGACATCGACATGTTGTGGTGGGCATGGGCTTGATTTGCTGCAGAAGCATCAGACACTAGTTCATCCAGCGGCGCACTGCCACACGATGAACAGGCATACGCCAGCGGTTGACCTATGAGGGTCAACACAAGAAACACAATCCCCATCGCTCTAGAAGTGAGCTTCAACGAGACTGTTGATGAGATTCTTGACGACTGTTTGCGCATTGCGAATGGTTTGGCTCTGTTTCTCCAACGAGGTGTCTTGACTATAAGTCTTGGCGTGCAACTGGTCAATTTTCGATTCAGACAGTACGTTGATTATTTGCCAGCCCATGTCGAACTCAAATTCAGTTAAACTTACGTTTTAAACACGATTGAAGAACTATGGCGATTTCGAAAAACCAACCTGCTGGGGGCCAGCGACCCAATAAATTAGAACTGCACCCCCGTAATCTTCATCAAGGGCGTTATAACTTTGAGGCGTTGGTCGATACTTGTCCTGAATTAGCGCCTTATATTCAGTTAAATCAGTACGGTAAGGTATCGCTCGATTTTGCTAACCCCGATGCCGTTAAAATGCTCAATCGTACTTTGCTGAATCAGTTCTATGGCATTAAATATTGGGATATTCCTGCGGGATATCTTTGTCCTCCCATTCCCGGTCGAGCCGACTACATTCATTACCTTGCCGATTTATTAGCCGACAGCAACGACGGAACGATTCCTCGCGGTAAGAATATTAAGGCGCTGGATGTCGGTGTCGGTGCCAACTGTGTTTATCCCATTATTGGCCATCAGACGTATGGCTGGCGATTTGCTGGCTCGGATGTGAATCCTACCGCGGTGGCATCGTGCGAGGCCATTGTCAAATCCAACGCAAATTTGCAGGGCGCTATTAGTGTGCGCTTGCAGTCTGACTCGTCCTCGTTATTTAAAGGGATATGGAGGGACAACGAACGCTTTGATATTACCCTGTGCAATCCGCCTTTTCATACCAGCGAAGCGGCGATGAAAAAAGAATCTCAGCGCAAATGGCGAGGAGTGAAAAACAATAAAAAAGATTCGAAGCAAGATTCTAATCCACAAAATCCGCTATTAAATTTTGGTGGCAAGGCGGCAGAGTTATGGTGCGACGGGGGAGAAGTTGGCTTTGTGTCTCGCATGGTGAACGAAAGTGCGCAGTTTGCTGATCGTTGTTTTTGGTTTACCTCGCTCGTGGCTCGGCAAAATAATTTAGAAGCTATTTACCATGCATTAAAAGACGTTGGTGCCACGCAAATAAAAACCATCAATATGGCGCAAGGAAAAAAGGTCAGCCGCTTTGTGGCCTGGAGTTTTTTAAGTGCTGAGCAAATGGAAGAATGGCGCAAAGCCTATTGGGGAGGTTAGTGTATTTTTTTGAGTGCTGAAAGATTTTTTACGGCTGCCAAGTTAATCGCTGGTCTATTGACCAGCGGTTAAACGAATACCTAAAACGCTGGCTGCTTCTCGTAATGACCGTTGCAGTTTAACGAGATCTTGTTGGCAGTCTTTGCCTTCCGCTTGGGCGCAAGTGAGCGCGTTTTCTAAAGCCGAATCTAAGGCGTTTGCTTTGTCCACGTCTGTGCTAATAAGCGGCCACAGTGCATCTTGCTGGCTGTTTTTTGGTAACAAGAGGACACGTATTCCATCAAGAATCGCCTTTGTGTCTTGTCGACTTGTTTTGCTAAAAGGACTGCTGTCATTTTGCGAATATCGGGCAATCAACCCTTGGCCAATAATACGATCTTGGGTCAGTAGAGTGGCATAAAGTACTTTTCCTGGGGCAATCTGTGACAGTTGTTCGGCGTAGTAGCCGTTTTCAATATCCCAACGCAATTGCAGACGTTGCATGTGTTGTACGAGTAATTCAGTAATTAACCTTAAATAATCGCCGCGACGTTTTTGATTGTAGTGCGAGGGTTTTATCTGTTTGGAATCTGTCTTGTTAGTATTCTCTTGTGGCGCTGCAGACTGCGTTGCCGCTGGATTAAAATCATCGGCAGAGCGATTGCCGTGCTCACCCCATAATAAAAACTCGATGGCATGAAAGCCAATACTGACGTAGGTTTCATCAGAAAATTGATGTTGATCGGCAATGGCTTGTTGGCTCAACACGACTGTGTCGTCATTCACAATTCCTGTCAGTGGGTAATCGTCGATGTAGTCGATATAGCCCGGTTCAATCGGCCAACTGTTCAGTTGTTTTGACAGCTGCTGGCGTGTCAGGCCTTGTTTGTACCAGTCACTGGGTTCGCTGATGGGTAATTGCAGCATGGGTAACGAACGAAGATATTCGCTGTAAGCTGCACGCCAGGCGACACGAGTTTGATTCAGTAATTCTGTCGACGGAGCGGCTAAAAATTCGTTAGTGATTTGTTGCAGCTCTTTGCTGCTATCAAATGCTGCTAACAATTGGCGATCAGACATATTCAGCAAGCCATTGCGAAATTCTTCCATGCCTTCGGTCGTTAGAGGGGTCGGTAGTTGTTTAATGGGAGAAATTGCACTGGCTGGTGGCGTTGGAGTGCTGTTATCACATCCTGCCAAACCCAGCGTTAATCCGACCACTGAAATTGTGGCTGAGCAAACGCTAATGCGTTTAAATGCTTTTGAAGGTAACGTCAAAATTTGAGCAATAAAGTTCGTGTTTACTGAATGGATCATTTTTTTGCCTCATCAAGAAGGCTAATAATCGGCCAATTATTGTCTTCGGCCACCGCTTTTAGGGTGTCATCAGGATCAACCGCAACGGCATGATCAACAATTCGTAATAGTGGTAAATCGTTGTGCGAGTCGCTGTAAAACCAACTGTCATCCAAAGAAAGTTCTTGAGTGGATAGCCATTCGTTAAGACGAGTCACCTTGCCCTCTTGAAAACTGGGAATGCCAACGATTTTGCCGGTGTAATTGCCGTTGATGATTTCTGGATCTGGGGCGATGATGTGTTCGATGCCTAAACGCTCTGCAATGGGGTAGGTGACAAAGCCATTGGTCGCAGTGATAATCAATAAGGTATCGCCTGCGGCTTTGTGCTTGGCAATAAGATCGCGACTGCGCTGACTGATTAACGGATCAATACGCGTTTCTAAAAATCGCTCACGCTCGGTCAGCATGGTGGCGGTGTCGTAATCAACCAATGGCTGCATGGCGAAGGCTAAGTACTCATTGATATCTAAGGTGCCAGCTTTGTATTGCTCGTAAAAATGATCGTTACGATATTTATGTACTTCGGCATCCACTAGGTTACGGTCGACTAAATATTGTCCCCAAGCGTGATCACTGTCACCAGAAAGAAGGGTGTTGTCTAAATCAAAAATTGCCAGTGCCACGAAACCATCCTGCAGTAAGTAAAAACGCTATTCTACCGATTCCTAGGTATATATTCTTCATTTTGACAGCGATTGGTTCGCTATTTTTTATAGCCATGAATACTTTATTGAGGGGGTTTCGTGGTCTTGAAGTAATGCTTGTTAAACGAACCAAGCTATCAACCTCCGAATTGTGTCGCAAAGATACGAAACAACACCTGAATTGTTACAATGCCTATTGACCTTATCTAGGGAAATCGGCAACGTTAGAGCATAACTGTAATTAAAACATAATATGGTAGGCGTACAACGCCTGTAAAAAGTTGGATGGCATTGTGATTGACGAACAAGGTTACCGTCCCAACGTCGGCATTATCCTCTGTAATAGTCAGGGCGAGGTGTTGTGGGCTCGGCGCATAGGTCAAAATGCCTGGCAGTTTCCACAAGGTGGAATTAAACGTGGTGAGTCGCCCGAAAAAGCACTTTACCGCGAATTGCAGGAAGAAGTTGGCTTGTTACCGGAGCATGTGCAGTTATTGGCATGCACCAAAGGCTGGCTGCGATATCGACTGCCAAAACGGATGATCCGTAATGACAATCGACCTGTGTGTGTCGGGCAAAAGCAAAAATGGTTTCTTCTGCAATTGATTGCGGACGAGGAAAGTATTGACCTAAAAGCAACTAGCTCGCCAGAGTTTGATGGTTGGAATTGGGTCAGTTATTGGTATCCGTTGGGCCAGGTAGTGGCCTTTAAACGCGAAGTGTATCGACGTGCGTTGGCCGAATTGGCTCCGCGCATTGTGCGCTTACAGCGTAAAACCGGCTGAGGCTCTATGCTAGAAATTCTTAGACGTATTGTTCAAGAAGTAAGCTCAGCGAAAGATTTGGGCGATGCTCTTCGGGTGGTGGTTGCACGCATACGCGAGGCGACTAGCACCGAAGTGTGTTCGGTATATTTATACGACGCCGATTCCAAACGCTATGTCTTAATGGCAACCGAAGGTCTCAATCAAGCCGCGGTTGGAAAAGTAAGCCTGTCCAGTTCACAGGGTTTGGTGGGTTTGGTGGGTTCGCGTGAAGAGCCACTCAATATCGACAATGCTCCTGCGCATCCGCGATTTCAATTTTTGCCAGAAACCGGCGAAGATCCATTTCTGTCCTTTTTGGGCGTGCCCATTATTCACAATAAACGCCTGATGGGTGTGATGGTGATTCAGCAACGCGATAGCCGTCAGTTTGATGAAAGCGAAGAAGCCTTCTTAGTCACCATGTCGGCACAATTGGCGGGGGTGATTGCGCATGCGGAAGCGACGGGCAACATTCAGCGTTTGCCCGACGAGCTCAACAGTAAGTCTATTGCCGCCCGTTTTGCTGGGGCACCCGGAGCGCCCGGCGTGGCCTTAGGGCAAGGTGTCGTCATGGTGCCTGCTGCCGACCTCGCCAGCGTGGTGGATAAACAAGCCGAGTCAATTGATGAAGAGATTGAGCGTTTCGAGCAGGCGTTGGAGTTGGCTAGAATTGATATTCGCAAACTAGGTGGCCAGTTACGCAGTGAACTACGTCCTGAGGAAATGGCGCTTTTTGATGTTTACCTCAATATGTTGGATGACAATGCGCTTGGCGCTGAGGTCAAGCTAGCGATTAATCAAGGTCATTGGGCGCAAGGTGCTTTACGCCGCGTCATCATGGAGTACGTCAGTCATTTTCGCTTGATGGAAGATGCCTATTTGCGCGAACGTGCTACCGATATTATGGACTTGGGCACTCGTATTCTTGCGCATTTGCAAGGCTCGGAATCCGAGACCAGCGCCGATGATTATCCAGATTTTACCATTTTAGTCAGTGAAGAATTGACTCCAGCCATGCTTGGCGAAGTACCACCGAATAAATTGTGCGGTTTGATTTCGGTGAAAGGCTCATCCAATTCTCACGTGGCTATTTTGGCACGCGCTATGGGTGTGCCAACCGTCATGGGCGTGATTGATTTGCCGTTCGCCCAGTTGCAAGGTAAATCGCTGATTATTGATGGTTATCGTGGGGTGTTGTATTCCAATCCCGGAGCAGAGCTGCGTCAGCAATACCAATCGGTGTTTGACGAAGAAAAAGCCTTGGCCAAAGATCTCGAAGGTTTGTTGCACGAACCTGCTGAAACGCTGGATGGTCATCGCTTACCGCTTTGGGTGAACACCGGCTTAATTACCGATGCGGTGCGCAGTTTGGATCGCGGTGCCGAAGGCGTTGGCCTATATCGCACCGAAGTGCCCTTTATGATGAAAGATCGCTTTCCTTCCGAAAGTGAACAGCAAGGTATTTATCGTGAGCAGCTACAGGCCTTTAGTCCACAGCCGGTCACCATGCGTACCTTGGATATTGGTGGCGATAAGGCGTTGACTTATTTTCCGATCATCGAAGCGAATCCCTTCTTGGGTTGGCGTGGCATTCGTGTGACGCTCGATCATCCCGAAATTTTCTTGGTACAAGTGCGCGCCATGCTTAAAGCCAGTGTTGGCCTGAATAATTTGCGCATCATGCTACCAATGATCAGTAATGTGACCGAAGTCGATGACGCGCAACATTTAATCTATCGCGCTTGGGTAGAAGTGGTAGAAGAGGGCTACGCCATCCCTATGCCGCAAGTGGGCGTGATGATAGAAGTGCCCGCGGCGGTTTACCAAATACGCGAGCTAGCTCAGCGTGTCGACTTTATCTCGGTGGGAAGTAACGACCTAACCCAATACCTGTTGGCGGTGGATCGTAACAATCCGCGCGTGGCCGATTTGTATCAAGCATTTCATCCGGCCGTGCTGGCCGCGCTACAACACATTGTTAAAGAGGCACACGCCGAAGGTAAATCGGTCAGTGTTTGTGGTGAGTTGGCAGGTAATCCAATGGGGGCGGTGTTATTGATGGCCATGGGCTACGACACCATTTCGATGAACGCGACCAATTTGCCGAAAGTAAAATCGGTCATTCGTGGTATTACTTTGACCTGGGCACAGGATTTATTGCGCGAAGTCATGACCATGGAAAGCGGTGTCGTGATTGCCGCAACGATGCAAATCATGCTCGAAAAAGCCGGTTTTGGGCGCATCATCGGCCCTAACATCGATCCGAATTTAGGAAAGCAGCTGCATTAGTGCCGGTTTAATTCATTCGTCTTCTGATAACAATAATGTGAACTCGACCGTGCCGGTGGCATTGCCATTGGCATCGAACGTGCGCTCTGCAATCTCCAGTCGGTCGCCCTCGGTAAAAATTCCGGTACTGCAACGCGTCCCATAGTTGGGTGTATGAATAAATTGAGCAGATAGCCAACGTTCCCACTCTAGTGGCACACCTGTGGCAGGTAATTCTTCGTCGGGATAAGGGTCACGTCGATTAAGCAGACCAACGGGCGGTGTCGCACTTTGCCAATCATTTAATTGCTGCTGGGCTAAAATCGCCTTCGGCCATGGACTGTTCAATTGGGCATTGCTAAGCGTATATGCGCCGGGCGACAAAGGCTGACAGCGAATCTCTGGAT
>JARGOI010000489.1 GCA_029212275.1 Thalassolituus sp. | reverse complement strand
CAGGCACGTACACAACTGGCCGTACCTTCAGGACGCAAGGTTAAGCTGTCACCATTGCGATCTTCAAAGGTGTACATTTCTTTTTCAACAATGTCCGTCACTTCTCCAATCGAACGCTTAAACAACGCAGTCTGCTCGACGATGGGCATACGAATTTCATTATAACCGTACGCGGCTAAGCAGTCTTTGACCGTGCCTTCGAGGTACTGCCAAACCGGGCTTTGGTTGGGCAATAAGTCGTTCATACCACGAATTGCCTGAATTTTTTTCGACATTAAATTTTTTCCTACCTGTTACTTATCAGAGGTAATCAGGTCTTTGCGTTGTTCGTCCAAAAGCGCCGCGCGTTGGCGAATAAGGCGCTCGAGATCATCGACTAAGTTGTCATTGGTCAGTTTTTCGGAAGGCTTGCCATCGATATAGATCAAATTAGGCTGACCACCGGTGAGACCAATATCCACTTCTTTGGCTTCACCCGGACCATTGACCACACAACCAATCACAGCCACGTCGATACTGGTGCGAATATCTTCAATACGCATTTCCAGTTCGTTCATGGTTTTGATGACATCAAAATTCTGCCGCGAGCAGCTGGGGCAAGCGATGAAGTTGACGCCCCGCGAACGCAATTTTAATGACTTCAACATATCCCAGCCGACTTTCACTTCTTCTATAGGGTCCGCCGCCAGTGACACGCGTATGGTATCGCCAATGCCATCCCACAATAACAAACCCAAACCAATAGAGGATTTGACCGTACCACCACGCAAACCACCGGCTTCGGTGATACCAAGGTGCAAGGGTTGTTCTATTTGATTGGCAATTTTTCGATACGCAGCCACCGTCATAAAAATATCGGAGGCTTTTAGACTGAGTTTAAAATCGGGAAAATTCAGCTTATCTAAAATATCAATATGACGCATAGCCGACTCGACCAAGGCATCCGGCGTAGGTTCGCCGTATTTCTTTTGCAAATCTTTCTCTAACGAACCTGCGTTGACACCGATACGAATAGGAATGCCATTGTGTTTGGCCGCGTCCACAACTGCACGCACGCGATCTTCACGTCCAATATTGCCCGGATTAATACGCAAACAATCGGCACCAAGTTCGGCCACACGCAAGGCTATTTTGTAATCGAAGTGAATATCAGTCACCAACGGAATAGTGACTTGCTGGCGAATCTTACCAAAGGCTTCAGCCGCATCCATCGAAGGCACCGATACGCGAACGATGTCGGCACCGGCTTCCTGAGCACGCTTTATTTGTGCCACCGTGGCAGCAACGTCCGTGGTTTCAGTATTGGTCATGGTCTGAATGGCTATTGGGGCATCACCACCCACGGCCACATCGCCCACCCATATTTTGCGGCTTTTGCGACGCACAATGGGGTTTGCCATATTTTTATTCACATCACACTCCCACTGAGTGATTCTTGATACATGCGATATTCGTTCGAGTTGGAGAAACGGCGTTTAAGTTCGCTAGCAAATTGAATAGAACGCGCCGTGTCTAGCTTAATTGTCGTCAATCGAATGCCCAACCATAGACTGTGGGCCGTATGCAGGGTTTGCTCGCGCTGAACTAAGCGGTCAAAACGATCAAAATATTTAAGCGACTCATCGTAGTTTTGTTTTTCAAATAACAACGTAGAGGCATTAACGAGGGCATCCACATTGTAAGGCGCTAAACGGAGTGCCTGTAGATACGCCGTAATCGCTTGCTCTGGCATGTCCATACGATAATAGTTTAAGGCAAGATCGCTGTACGCTTCGACACGATTATTAAAATAGCGATCATTCGCTGCGGTTTCTAACGGTTGCACGGCTTCTTTAAAACGACCAGTTTGCATATATAACCGACCAAGATGGTGACGCGCGGTGACGAAGTCTGATTTTTCTTTTAACGCTTTTTTGAAAAACTCTTCGGCTAAGTCGAGCTCCCCTTCCGTTTGCCAAACTAACCCCATCGCATCGTTAGCAGCAGGATCATCAGGATCAATTTCCAGTGCTTTATGCAAACGTTCACGCGCCCAATCAGGGCGACCACGTTGCAAGTATCCTAGCCCCAACTGGGTATAATTTTCGACCGCTTTTTCGGGTGATGCTTTTTTTGATAAGCGGCTATCAGTCGTGGTCACGCAAGCATTTAAGAAAACGACAGCAATCATCACGACTAAATAACGTAAACCTAGTGTTACTTTGTTCACAACTTACCTTCCTGAACATTATCTAACTGAATGGCATT
>JARGOI010000488.1 GCA_029212275.1 Thalassolituus sp. | reverse complement strand
CGCCCTCAGTACCTAAGATGATGTCTTTAATTTGCTGCTCTTCATCATCGGACATGGCTTGGTCCATCAATACTGCTAATGCTTCTTTGATGATCCCTAAGACGCTGTAGACCAATATCGCCGCAATCAATAATGCAATGAGAGGGTCAATCCAATAGATCCCCCAATACGCAGCTCCTAAGGCGAAAACGACTGCAATTCCAGTAAAAATATCACTTAAGTAATGTGCAGAATCTGCTTTGATCGCCAACGAACCTGTCTGACGAAAGACCCAGCGTTGATACATCACCAAAATAATGGTGGCAAGGGTAGAAAAAATCATCACGCCAGTACTGATACCTAGCGCATTTAACGGTTGAGGATTGATCAGGCGCTCAATAACGTGCAAAAGCAACATGATGACCGAGCCCAAGATAAAAGCCGATTGCATTAACGCTGCCAAGCCCTCAGCTTTGGTATGACCAAAAGGGTGATCGTCGTCTGCAGGCATCAAGGCATAGCGAATGGCGATAAAGTTAATCGCCGATGCTGCAATGTCCATCATTGAATCAAGCAAGGATGACAAAACACTGGCTGAATCACTGGTTGTCCAAGCAACGGTTTTGGCAAGCAAAAGAACTATGGCTGTTAGTAAAGAAGCAATCGCTGCTCGCTTGATCAAATACCCCTTTTCCATAACGCTACTTATATCCACTTAATATCTGAAATTGAAATTATGACAGATCTAACCATTTACAGCGACAGGCTAGCACAGCGCTTCTCAATAACTGCGATTGAAAAGCAAGTTTGGCAATATAGATGAAAGTCTCTTGTTACTTTAGCGTAAGATACAGCGACTGCAGTTCACAAGTCATTGGCCTCATTAAACATTGCACTTCCAAGGCTACGACTTCATGCTGAAGCATCGGATATGACTTGAACAAAACACCTTTTTTCTGGTCTATTTACCGTGTATTGCCTTTAGACTTCAGAAATTTACTAATAAATACAAGGATGTATTCATTCTTGTAAATAAAAAGGATAAGAACATGATATTGAGACTCGCTCTGGTTAGCCTTGCCCTGCTGACAACTGCATGCGCTGCTACAACGCCATTGATGGTTGCTCAAGCCGGTGGGCACCAAGTCGCTCGTTACGAAGAGGATATTAAAGTACGAACAGCTGCCGCCTTAAAGGATGAACCTGATCTACTAACTTATTCTTCACAGGCCATCGGAGATGGAAAAACCGAAGAAGCTGTTGAAACATATATGAAGGGATACGAGCATCCAGACTTCACTATGGCGATGAAGTCTCTGGCGTTATATCAAATTGGCTTGATTTATATGAATCGCTTCAATGATGATCGAAATGATGACAAAGCACGTGAGTATTTCCAGTTACATCGCCAAGAATTTCCTGGATCACAACTATCCAGCCGCATCCAAGCACGATTAGAGGTACTGGAAAATCGTGGTAATGACGCTTTGACCATTCCCGCTAAAGAACTTTTAAGCGGTGTAGATCGTGAAGCATTGTTGGCTCGTCCAAACCAAGGCTATGATGATGAGCTAAATCCTATGAGTGAACGTGCTATTAGTCAAAATCGCACGGCCGAGGCAGAAACAGTCTACTTAATTGTCTATGACAATGAAGCTTCTGGAGAAGATTTTCGTTCTAAGTCTCTTTATCAGTTAGGTTTAATCTACATGAGCCCATTCAATAAGAGTCGTGATCGAATCAAAGCCTTAGGTTACTTCCGGAAAATTGTTGAAGAATTTCCAAATTCAAAAATACGTAATCGTGCAGAAATTCGCATTACCGAAATGCTCAATAACCAAGGTTAATGATATTTTATTAGCTTAATAGGATGATGATTCATGCTAGAACAATGGCAACCAGCCAATGATCATAGCCAACTGCCGCCAACGACTGCTCAGTTGCGGCAGTTGTCCGAATGCCAAGACCCTAAACAACTCACTGACGATGCAGTAATAAAACAAGCAAAGTCTTGGATTGCACTTTCAGAATCTGATTGGCAACCAATTTTGGCTGACATGTCGGCAGATGAGTTGATTGGATTGGCGTTTTTTTATACTCGCGCAGAAATGTGCCTGCAAGGCTTTGACAGTTTGGCCAGCAACCCTGCCATTTGGGTTTTTCGCGAATTGAAACAAAGCGGAAGACTGCCCGATAAAGCGGTTATTCGTGCGCTTAAAGCGGAAACGAACAATCGCTTTATCCCATACGGCAGCGTGGTTCTTTAGCG
>JARGOI010000041.1 GCA_029212275.1 Thalassolituus sp. | reverse complement strand
CGTAACCTGTGTCTTTTGCTTGTTCGCGGGTGTTTTCCATATAGTCACGGACGCCTGGGTAACGTTCAAAGTATTTGTTCACATAGTCTTGGGCTTCGCCGCGTCCGGTGCCGAGTTGCTTGGCCAAACCAAAGGCAGACATGCCGTAAATTAGCCCGAAGTTAATGGCCTTGGCGCTGCGGCGCTGGTTGTCGGTGACATCGGCTTCGCTGACGCCAAAGACTTCAGCGGCGGTAGCACGGTGTACGTCGCGGCCATCGGCGAAGGCGCTCAGCAGCCCTGCATCGCCCGATAGATGAGCCATGATGCGTAGTTCAATTTGGCTGTAATCCGCCGCTACCAGCTTGTAGCCTTTCGGGGCAATAAAGGCTTGGCGAATTTTACGGCCTTCTTCTGAGCGAATCGGGATGTTTTGTAGGTTCGGATCAGTCGATGATAAACGCCCGGTCGCGGCAATCGCTTGATGATAAGAGGTGTGCACACGGCCCGTTTTGCCATTAACCATTAATGGCAGTTTATCTGTGTAGGTGTTCTTGAGCTTGGCCAGTCCGCGGTTTTCTAAAATAAGGCGTGGCAGTTCGTACTCTTCGGCCAGTTCTTGCAGCACTTCTTCTGCGGTCGACGGCGCGCCTTTTGGTGTCTTTTTGCGAACTGGCAGGCCTTGTTTTTCGAACAGGATTTCAGCGAGTTGTTTTGGTGAGCCTAGGTTAAATACCTGGCCAGCGCTGTTATGGGCTTCTTGTTCGAGTTCTTGCAGACGGTTATCGAGGTGCGCGCTTTGCTCGTGGAGTTTATCGGCGTCAATCATGGTGCCGTTTTCTTCCATCTCTAGCAGCACGGGCATGACTTGCATTTCGATGTCGGTGAAGACTTTGGCGAGGGCAGGTTTCGCCTGCAAGCGAGGCCACAAGGTTTGGTGCAGACGCAAGGTGATGTCGGCGTCTTCAGCGGCGTAAGGGCCAGCTTCTTCAATACCAATTTGGTTGAAGGTGATTTGCTTGGCGCCTTTGCCTGCAATGTCTTCGTACTTCACCGTTTTGAGGCCAAGGTACTTGAGCGACAGGCTGTCCATGTCGTGTTTGGTAGCCACCGAATCGAGCACGTAGGATTCGAGCATGGTATCGAACTCAACGCCTTTTAAGGCGATGCCATAATTGGCGAGCACGTGCGCGTCGTACTTCATGTGCTGGCCGACTTTTTTCAGATGTTTGTTTTCTAACAGCGGCTTAAGCTGGGCTAGAACGGTATCGCGAGCAAGCTGTTCTGGTGCGCCAACATAGTCGTGCGCCAATGGCACGTAGGCGGCTTTCCCGACTTCAACGGCGAATGAGACGCCAACAAGTTCGGCGTCTTTATAGCTGAGCGAGGTTGTTTCGGTATCGAAAGCAAACAGATTGCTGCTTTTAAGCAAATCGACCCAGCGGTCCAGATCGTCTTGAGTAAAAATAATTTCGTACTCGCCTTTGCCGGCAAAGACCTCTGGAAAGCTCATGTCTTCGGCGTCAGATGCGCTGGCACTCCTTGCTGTGCTCGTCTTGTCTTTAGCCGCTTTCGCTTTGTTTGACGTTGTGCTGCTGGCGTCATCCACCTCATCGCTGAGTTCGGCAATCCAGGCTTTAAACTCTAAATCACGGAACAAACCTAGCAAGGTCGCTTTATCGGTATCCGGACTTTTGATTTCCGTTAACCCAAATTCCAGCTCAACGTCACATTTAATGGTGGCCAACTTTTTGGAAAGAAACGCCTGCTCTTTATGTTCTTCCAGCTTCGGCGCTAGGGTTTTGGCACCACGGAAATCGAGGGTCGCGACCTTATCGAGGTTAGCGTAAATGTCTTCCAGTGAACCTAACCCTGCTACCAAGCCCACGGCGGTTTTTTCACCAACTTTCGGCACGCCGGGGATGTTATCGACCTTGTCGCCCATCAGCGCTAGATAATCGATGATGTGCTCGGGCGGCACGCCAAACTTGGTTTTGACACCTTCGATGTCCATAAAGGTATCGGTCATGGTGTTGATCAGCGCCACATGCTCGTTCACCAGCTGCGCCATGTCTTTATCGCCGGTGGAAACAATCACATCTTGTTTGTGCTGGATGGCTTGTGCGGCAAGTGTACCGATCACATCATCGGCTTCAACGCCGTCGATAATGAGTAAGGGCAATCCCATTGCGCGTATAATCTTATGAATCGGTTCTATTTGTTCGCGCAGTTCGTCAGGCATGGGCGGACGATGTGCTTTGTATTCGGCATAAATCTCGTTGCGAAAGGTTTTGCCTTTGGCATCAAAAATGACCACCAATTGCGATTCTGGGTAGTCTTTAGCCAAGCGCTTGACCATGCTAATCACACCCTTGATGGCGTTGGTGTGTAAGCCTTTGGAATTGGTCAAAAGTGGAATGGCGTGAAACGCGCGGAACAGATACGACGATCCGTCGACTAAAATAACGGGTTTGGTGTCAGTCGCTGACGACATAGTGAGCAGTCCTGATGTAAAAAGTAATTAAGTGTCGCGGTTGACCAATCATCCGATACACTGGCGTTAATCTCAAAAAGGAAGTCTACCATGAAGCATCTGAGTCTTGTGTTGGCTGGCGTATTGTTTGCCAGCCTGTTTTCTACCTTATTTGTCAATACTGCCCTTGCGGAAGAGCCTATTGGCGAAACCATCACCATTCGTAATGATGGTGACAACACCTATTACGAATTTCGTGTGAATGGTGAAATTTCAGAAATCAAAGTACAACCAAAGGTCGGCCCTGCGTATTATTTGGTGCCCGCAACCGACGATACGGGTGATTTTGTGCGTCGTGATATGCCCAATATGCGTATCCCTAAATGGGTGCTATTTCGCTGGTAATGGCTGCTTATACCCAAATTACCGACCAACAACTGAGATCATTGCTTTCCCATTATGAGTTGGGAGAGCTTCTGTCATTTCAAGCAATCAGCGCAGGTATCGAAAACTCCAATTACTTTGTTTTTACCAGCCAAGGCCAATATGTGTTGACCTTGTTTGAACATCACAACGCAGACGAGGTTCAGGCGTTTATTCAGCTCGCGCGACATCTTGGTAGTGAAGGTATCAATGTGCCAGCACCTTTGGTGAATGAGCAGGACGAATGGCTGCATACGTTGCAACAGCGCCCAGCGATTATTTGTCAGCGCTTTGTTGGCAAGCATCCGCATACCCTTAATGTTCAGCATTGTGCTGAAATTGGTGAGGGGTTAGCAAAATTGCATATTGCGTCGCAGACATTAACTCCGCGCCGCAATGATGAGCGAGGTTATGCTTGGTGGTGCCAAGCGTCGTCGCAATTGATTTCGACCTTGCCTGAAGACCAACAAACGGTGGTGCGAGATGAACTCGCCTATCAAACCGAGCATCGTGCACAATGGCTGGCCCTACCTCATGGTTGGATTCATGCCGATTTGTTTCATGACAATGCGTTATTTATCGAGCAAGAAGATGAACTAAAGCTCAGCGCGATTATCGATTTGTACAACGCCTGTGATGGGGCTTGGTTGTATGACTTGGCGATTGTCGCCAACGATTGGTGTGCACTTTCCAGTGGTTTTACTGCCGAGGAACAGCATTCAGCAGCGCTTGATCAGCTGCGCGTTGAAGCCTTACTACAAGCTTATGGTCGTGTCCGGCCTTTTGCAAAAAATGAATTATTAGCTTGGCCGCTGGTCTTACGCGGTGCCGCATTGAGATTCTTGTTGAGCAGACTGCTTGCCAGTCGAGAAGCTCATGCTCGCGGCGAACACTTGCCAGCGAATAAACAACCGAACGAATACTATCAACGCTTGCTTTATCACCGCGGCCATTGATCAGTTGTGAGTGAGATTGTTCGTCAATACTTACTCTGTCGGCGGCTGGACGGCTCCGTCGAAACGAAATATTAAAGGACTTTTTTATGCGTCGATTTACCTGTGACTGCGGCAATGCAGCGCCACTTTTTTTTGAGAATTTTCATTGCGTAAGTTGCAATAACAGCGTTGGTTATTGTTTTCTGGAAGAATCAATGAAAACCCTAAAGCCCACGCAAACGGCGGGCCTTTATCTGTCTAACGATAAGCACTATCGAACTTGCGCCAATCGCCAAGAAGGCGTGTGCAATGGGGTAATTGAAATAGCAAACGAGAAAGATATGACTGGTAAAGCACCGCTCTGTTTTGCCTGCCATTTCAACGACAACATCCCTGATTTGAAAATCCCCAGTCACATTGAATTATGGCGTCGCCTAGAAAAAGCTAAGCGTCGTTTGCTGCAAAGTTTGATGGCATTGCGCTTGCCGCTGCCTGATAAACAGCAAAGCCCCGAAGGGTTGAGCTTCAGTTTTATGACCGATAAGAAAGCCAGTGATCATTTCCGCACTCCGATCACGCATTCTGGCCCAGTATTTACCGGGCACGCTCAGGGCGACATTACTATTAATTTGGCCGAAGCAGATGATGTGGCTCGTCATCGCATGCGCGAAGATATGGGCGAACAATACCGAACGCTACTGGGGCACTTTCGTCATGAAATTGGCCACTTCTATTGGGACGTACTGATTCGTGATGATGCTGCTTGGCTGGCGAAGTTTCGCTCCTTGTTTGGTGACCCTGATCTTTCTTATCAAGAGGCATTAGAACGTCATTATCATCGCGACCCCAATGACACCAGCTGGCAAAGCCAGTACATCAGCGCCTACGCGACCATGCATCCTTGGGAAGATTGGGCCGAAACATTCGCTCATTATTTGCACATGATTGATACCATCGAGACCGCACGCAGTTGGGGTTTACAGTCGCACTCTGGACTGCGTTCTTCATCGGTGCCAGTGATCGCGGATATGCCGCTGCCGCAAGACGCCAATGTCGATGTGAACTTTGAATTGTTGCTAGAAAATTGGCTGCATTTTAGTGTCATTCTTAATGCACTTAATCGCAGCATGGGAACCGACGATGCGTATCCCTTTGTAGTGGTTGGGCCAGTACAGCAGAAGTTGAAAATGATACACGAGTTACTACGCGCTAAACGTATGCCTACTAAGCAATCGATCGTTAGTAAAAAGTAGTGTTAGGCCGACTCAGAATTATTTAGCGTCGGCCTAGATCTGCTCTTGTACGCTGGTGCCGATGTAGTGGCCTTCGAGGACGATTTCAAAGCGTCGCTCGCTACGACTACCACGGCGCTGGCGGCGACACTGATCGATAGGTACTAACTCTTTGCTAGCAATATTGTTCTCGTCAAAATGTGCCAATATTTTTTGATACGCGTCAGTAATGTTCTTAAATAATTGCTCGCCAGCAGGATTTCGGTCTGGATGATACACCATCGCTAACCTCTGATACGCTTCACGCACGCTCGCACGATCACTGCTGGGCGAAATTCCCAACAGTCGAAAGTAGTAGTTTAGCGGAAGTTGCAGTGTCATAACTGTCGCATTCTGACTGATAAGTGATCTGATTATGACCTCAGCCTTGTCAGCTGTATAGCATCCTATCGCCTGCCTCGTCACCATTTTACAAAGCTCTGACAGTTAAGATGGGAGTAACTCACCGAATTCTGGGAACAGATCCTCAAATGTAGGTGCTTGAAATGCCAATAACCAAATGCGAGTCAGTAGATCACTGTGACGCAAAGCGATAGGCCAGCTTGGTTGATCGACGATTTTTATATCTTCAGAAAATTGATCATGAAGAGTGGTCGGAAGGGAGTGGAATAACATGGCCAAATCAATCAGTGGATGCGCAATTGCGCAGTATTCCCAATCGATGAGCTGCAATGCATTATTTTCACCAAGAATCCAGTTAGGTAATGTCGGATCAATGTGACACAGCACCGCTTCACAAGCGGGTAGGCGCGGCAAGACCTCGATAACATGGGCCAACAATGCCCTTTGATGAAGACCTATCTTTTGTCGTTGATGAGCACTTTCTACGTAGTTGTTCAGCGCGGCATGCGTATCCAATGTTTTTAAAGTTTTTGTTGATACAAATAAGTCGTTCAGGTTCTGCTGATGTACCCGATTAAGTATTACCAGCATGCGTTTGAGCATCTCATTATCAATGTCCTCGGCGTTGATTGCGGCACCATTTAGGAATGGCCGCAACCAATAATGCTTGTTAACAGACCGATAACTAATAGTCGGTGCGATGCCTAAAGCCGCCATGGCTTGATGAACTTGGTATTCTGTCTGTCTGGATTCTAGGTCTTGAGAAGTATGATCGTTATGAGTGCCATGCAAACGCAATAGCCAGTGCTGACCGTCAAACTCGATGAGGTGATTATCGTTATTTAAGCCGCCTTCGACTTTGCCTAACCACTTGGGTTTGGCACTGCTAGTGGAAGAGCACGGCCAAAGCATCCAATCATCAAATACGGAGTGAAGCTCCGCAGGCAATTTTGAGGGTTCAAGCACGATTTACGCCACCGCAGCTTGTTGATGATAGTCCGCTTTCCACATAAACCAACCTACCACAGCTAAGACGACGTAGAAGGCCATGAGCAAGGCTGTCAGATAGAGCTCACGATCAATGTATAAGATGATTGCCGCTGCATCAATGACGACCCAATACAACCAATTCTCCAGCACTTTGCGTGTCACCATCCATGTCGTGAGCACCGCGCCCCAGGTAGTGAAAGAGTCGAGATAGGGCATCACGGCACCGGTATTTTCCGTCAATAACCAACCGCTTATTAAACTCAATAACACCACCCCGCCAATCGCGAAACCATGTTGCTGCCATTCCCAACTCTGGATTGATAACTCGACCTGTTGATGTGTTTTTACAGTGCCATTTAAGCCGCCGCGCCAACTCATCCAGCCGTAAATCGCCATCGCTAAGTAATAAACGTTCAAAGCCGATTCCATCAGTAGGCTGACATCGAAAAACAACCAACTAAAAATGGCGGTGCTACCAAATGCGGCGTACCAACACCACTGGCTTTGACGCATGGCCAATATCAGGTAGGCGACACCGAGAAGTACCGCAGTGGTTTCCCAGTGGCTCATGGCTTGCGCGTAATCGAGCGCGCCGGTGATGATGGTGTCGAGCATGTTTGTTTCCTTAAATATCTTTAGTAGCTTATGCCCTGGTTGATACTAGGCGGGACGCAGCCAGTACGTCCCTGTATGCTCAGCTGTGCCATCCATGGCACAGATGCCCGCTGATCGTCAGAAATCGGCAACCTCTGATTTCCGCTTCGTCGTAGAGTTATCCTTTGATCAGCCGTGCGGATTAGTGGCCGGATCTAAATTCGCCCCAATAAACTTACAGACAAAAATCGACTTGCCGAAAGTTTCCCAGCTCAGTTTCATTTCATCGCGCAAAGTGTTCATCACTAAATCGTGATCGCCGAATACCTGAGTGCTCATGGTGTTGGTGACTATGCTCAAACCCTCGACCGCGTTCATACGATCGATAAAGCTTTTTATGGCTGGAATGTACTCATCGGCGAGCGGATACTTACTGATTTCTACAGAAATGATCATCTTGTTTATCCTTTGTAATGCGTTTATTAAAAGTACAACTTGCCTTCTAAGCCATAGGTTAATGGCTCGCCATATTGCACATAACGATTGGTTTCATAGCCATTACGCGGGTCATTACCAAAGCCACCAAAGCCGCGGACTTCCACATCCTGATCCGTCAAATTACGACCGTAAAGGGCGACGCTGTAGGTAGGTTGATCGTAAGCCACGCGGGCATTCCATAAGACATAGGCTTTGGATTTTTCATCATGACTGTCGGAGAAATAAAACTGATCTTTGGCTTCGCTTTCCAGACGAATGGATAAAGCATCGGTGAGGTCAAAGGTGAGAGCGGTCGCCGCACTGTATTGCGGGGCGTGCGCCTGAGCGCGTCCGTCTTTGTTAAATTCACCATCGTCATTGGTGTAGTTATAGTCGACAAACTCAGTGATCAGATAGCCGTAACTCAGCTCCCAATTGAGCCAGTGATTGAGCTGCCAGTTAGATTCTAATTCAAGTCCGTAATTGCGACCTTCGGCGGCGTTGGCGAGATAGTCTTGGAAGCTAATCGGTTTGCCCGTGTCATCTAACACCGCGTAGGAGCTTTTTACTTGCTGATCTTTGCGCTGAATATAAAACGCGGCAACGCGGGTAGTCAGGCCATCATCCAGTAACGATGATTTTAATCCAACTTCCAGCGTGTTGTTGTATTCGGCATCGAAAATTCGATTGTCTTCAGAAATATCTGGATCGGTATTAATGCCTCCGGCTTTGTAGCCACGAGCAACCGAAACATAAGTCATATGATAATTATTGAGTAGCGCTTCTAAAGTGATTTTACCACCCAACATAGTTTCGCCGGTGGCTTCGTCCAAGCCATTATTGTCATCATAATCGTTGGTCCAACGCTCAATGCGCACGCCACTGATTAAGCGCAAGGTGCTATTTAGGTCGGTGCTGAGTTCGCCATAAGTTGCGATGGAGGCGGTATTCAAATCGCTATTGAATTGCGAGTCGTAGGTGTAGTTACGTGTTAGGTCTTCGTTGCGCTGCATCACGTACAAACCGAGTACCCAGTCACTCTGACCGTTAAAAATACGACCGTTTTCACCGGACAATAAGCGCAAATCGATGGATTGGCGTTGATAATTACGTAAGTATTCATCAAACGAACTGTACTCCAACGCAGGAGCAATACCTACGTAAGACCAATCCTCATCATAGCTATAAACCACATCCGACCAGCTGCCTGTGATTACCGATTGCAAAGTCACCGCATCGTTAAAGTCATGATCAATATTCAGCGCCAAGGCGTTGGTGTCTTGGGCATCAATACCGGGTTGGTCGGAAAAGGTGGTGCGGCTGTTGTCGAGACTAAAAGCGTCGTAGCCGTTGTCGATATCGGCATACAAATAGGTCAGGCCGACATCGGTTTGCTCATCTAATTGATAGGCTAACTTGCCGCGCGCAATGATTTCGTCGACGTTGTTGGTGTCATCGCGGTTTAAAAACGTGTTGTCGATATAACCGTCAGACTGAAAGCCTTGCACGGCAATTCGGCCTTGTACTTTGTCGGAAATGGAGCCAGATACGGCGGCACCTAAACCGTAGCTATCATAGTTGCCGGCACGGGCAGAGACATAGCCTTCGGTCTGTTCGGTGGGAGCATTACTGCGAATATTGATAACACCCGCCAACGCGTTGGCACCAAAACGCGTGCCTTGTGGGCCGCGCAGCACTTCGACTTGTTCGACATCAAATAAGGTAGCCGCACCGCCAAGACCGGTCATGTCGATGCCATCAATGATCAAACCCACCGAGGGATTCACAGGATCAACGAATTGACTGCGTTCGCCGATACCACGAATTTGATAAAAACGGCCGCGCGATGCACCGGAGGAGAAATTCACGTTAGGTGCGAAGCTTAATACTTGCTCTAGGTGCTCAGCGCTACGTGCTTCGATGTCGGCACCACCCACCACCGTGGTGGCTTCGGGGATGATTTGTACATCGGTTTTGCGGAAATCGGCGGTGACGGTAATGATATCTATTATTTGATCGTCTGCTTCGTTGGCTTGCAGTGACGGCACAAAGGCACTCACGGCAATGGCAGCTGCGAGAGTGGATATGTTTCTTAAAAAAATCATGGGTTGTCCTGTTAACCTTGCCGATATTGGCAATATTGGCAATATTGGTTGAAAGAAAAACCCGGCGTAATGCGTAGCAAAACCATGACTGGTTCTGTAGAAGAAGTGACGAGCGCAAAGAAGTATGGCTCTCCCATTCCTACGCCGGTACTAACCGGATCAGGTTCCGGGGTTTAAGCTAGGGCACTTCTGAATAATTCAGAGATGCCAGATAAGCTAATCTCAGGTCTTTGCAGACCTCCCCCTGGGCAAGAGTGATGATAACGTGAAAACAGGCAGTTGCGAAGGGCATTGGCCACTTATTGCTATTTTTAGATCAAGGTTTAGTTATTTTTTCACCACCGTGAATCCTCGCCGCCAGTAACAAAACTGAGCTCACAATTTTTTACATTGGCAGCAATTGTATTTGTGGAGTAATTGCCCCATTTAAGCAATCATAAAGCCAGTTAACATTCTTGGAGAAGAAAGCCATGATGCGCATAGCATTGTTTTTAGCGACCAACCTTGCGGTGATTTTTGTAGCAAGTATCACCTTACGCTTATTGGGCGTGGACAGTTACTTTCAGCAAAATGGTGATTTGAATTTACAGTCTTTGCTCATTTTCTGTTTGATCTTCGGTATGGTCGGATCAATCATTTCGCTATTTTTATCAAAATTTATGGCGAAACGGGGTATGCGAGTTCAGTTGATCGAGCAGCCCAGCAATGCCAGCGAACAGTGGTTGCAGAGCACTGTGAAAGAACTTGCTGATAAAGCCGGTATTGGTATGCCCGAAGTCGGTATTTTCCATTCGGATGCACCCAACGCGTTTGCCACCGGTTGGAACCGTAATAATGCGCTTGTCGCGGTCTCGACGGGCTTGCTGCAACGTATGAATAAAGAAGAAGTGAAAGCCGTACTGGGTCACGAAATTGGCCACGTTGCCAATGGTGATATGATTACTCTGGCGCTGATTCAGGGCGTTGTGAACGCCTTTGTGATGTTCTTTGCACGTATCATTGGTAACTTTGTTGATAAGGCGATTTTCAAAAACGAAAATGGTCCAGGTATCGGTTTCTTTGTTGCGACCATCGTTTCTGAAATTATTCTGGGTATTTTGGCCTCGACGATTGTCGCGTGGTTTAGTCGTCGTCGTGAATTTCGTGCCGACCAAGCAGGGGCTGAATTAGTGAGTCCTGCGGCCATGGCCTCGGCTCTTGCGCGTCTGCAAGAGTCTTATGACCAACCCAGCGAATTGCAAGGAGAGTTAGTGGCATTTGGTATTCGTGGGGAAGGTAAATTTGCCGCCTTGTTCTCGACTCACCCACCATTGAACGTGCGTATTGAGGCGTTAAAACAACGCTACGGTGCGAAATAAGCGTTTAAATTTGATGCACTCTAAAAACCGGCCATGGCCGGTTTTTTTATGCACACTCATTTCATTCCATCCCATAGCCAAATTTATTAGCAATCATGACGGTTTGCGCCACAAAGCAGCAATGCTGATTACACTTTTGAGTTGCGTTGAGATAGGCTCAAAAGTCACTGTTCCACTGTGCTAAAACCCTATGCCGACGTCTCAACCTCTTATTTATCGTTTTCTTAATCGTCTTGAACGTTTTGGGAATCGTCTTCCGCATCCAACGCTGTTGTTTGTGTATCTTGCTGGTCTGATGTTGCTGTTGTCGGCCGTGGCATCTTTGCTTGGCTTGAGCAGCACCCATCCACTCACGGGCGAAAGCATTCGTGCCGTCAATTTACTCAGTACTGATGGATTGCATCAAATATTAACCTCTACGGTCAGTAACTTCACTCAGTTTGCGCCAGTCGGAACGGTGCTGGTGGCTATGTTGGGCATTGGCGTGGCCGAACAAAGTGGCTTGTTTGATGTACTGTTACGCTCGGTCGTGCGTCGCGCCCATGGAATGAAACTCACGCTGGTGGTTGTTTTTGTGGGGGTGATGTCGAGTTTGGCGGCAGATTCCGGTTATGTAATATTAATTCCTCTTGCTGCGATCGTGTTTAAGATCGCTGGTAGACATCCCTTAGCTGGCATTGCAGCGGCGTTTGCAGGCGTTTCTGGAGGCTACAGCGCCAACTTATTGTTGGGTCCGTTTGATGCGATTTTATCCGGCATTTCAACCGAGGCCGCACATATTGTCGATCCTGATTACCAAGTCAGCGTTGCCGCCAATTACTACTTTATGATCGCGTCTACGCTGTTGATTACCCTTGTTGGCGCTTGGGTGACACGCCAATGGGTAGAGCCAAGGTTGTCTTTCAGTGATTTAGACGACACGGATAAATCTATAGAAAGTGATACCGACACCGTTACTCCTAATGATGCTCGTGCCATAAAAATGGTTGGTGTCTTCAGTGTGTTGTTTGTTGGACTTTTATTTGCTGGATTATTTCCAACAGAGGGCGTGTTGCGCAGTACGTCGGGTGAGATATTAAGTTCGCCCTTTATTAAAGGCATCGTGGTTATTATCAGTGTTTATGCACTTTTGTGCGGATTAATCTTCGCGCGCGCTTCAGGGCGCTGGCAAAGTCTGAGTGAACTAATAAATGCAATGGAAAGTAGCATGGCATCGATGGCGGGTTATTTAGTCTTGATGTTTTTTGCGGCGCAGTTTGTGGCCTATTTTTCATGGAGTCAGCTGGGTATTATTTCGGCCATCGAAGGAGCACAACTGTTAAAAAGCTGGGACTTGCCGTCGGAAGTTTTATTGCTGGCCTTTATTGTCGTAGCCGCATTAATCAACTTACTGATTGGCAGTGGCAGCGCTAAATGGGCCCTGTTGGCCCCGATTTTTGTACCCATGTTGATGCTCTCTGGGATTTCGCCGGAGGCCA